>JAGRAW010000649.1 GCA_020434415.1 Bdellovibrionales bacterium | reverse complement strand
CATGGGAACTTACCTAGAAAGGAGTACGGAACTCCAGTAACACTCTACTCTTCTGAAGTTGTTGAAAATGATGCGAGACGGTCTTCGCTGCACCTGGAACGAGACACGTGCTTCGTAGCATGCTCTCCTTCTACGAATTCGTGGATGTTCCCTACGTTGACCGATAAAAATTTCTCAATTTTCAACAGCTCCGGCGAATTTCGTGGGCCCAGGTAACGACCGTTCATTGTGGACGTACCGGACCCCACCCTCGAAAAAAGGACAGCTGGCGGTTTAGAACAGACCTGCTGTTCTAAACCAACCAGTTGCCCGCACGGGGTGTTCGAAGCGGTTATAGGAGCATCTAGCGAAATTCATGCCCAAATCAGTCGGGATCGTCTCGTATCGGTAACCCCTCGCATTTAAGCGGTTTTTTGTCGAAAGCAATTATTTGTCAGCGCTTGTTACAAAAATTTTCACCTCCCGCTGGGTAATACCTCTATGCAGAAAGTAGTAGAATCCCCTAACCACCGACTTCACTGTCTTGAAATTGCCGTGCGCGTAAGGTTTGCTACACTGCCCGCCGGCCTGGGTCTCGAAGCGCGGTAGTGTTCGGAACGCGTCCAGGTAATGCGTGTGGTCGACGATAGGGGGCG
>JAGRAW010000648.1 GCA_020434415.1 Bdellovibrionales bacterium | reverse complement strand
GTTGCTCGATGACTATGTCTCGTTTTTTTGTCTTGAACATTTCGCTTCGTTTCCATCTCGGAGAAGTAGGTAGGAGGCGACGGCGGTGAGTAGAACATGTGCCGTGCTTACCCAAAATCCGCGCCACTCGTTTTCGATATTGGCGACGCGAAACAGACAGCCGCAGAGGATGATGGTCAGGGAGAAGATAGTAAGAAAGAGTGTCTTGTTACTCATTGGGTGAAGCGAGTGAGAGTTATCCACAGCAGGTCTTGGAATTTATTATAGATTTTCCTTGACACCAAAGCCTGACATGTTCTAGAAGTTTAAGATGCTTAAACGCAAAGTTACTTAAAGTAAACTTCATTTTGCTTAAAACAGCTTTCTGAGGATGCCTACTTTAGGAACACTTCGCAAGAATAGCTTCTCGTTCTGGTTCCTGCTGGTCCCTGAGTTTTTGGTCGGTCTAGGTGTAGTTTACGGACCGATTCCGTCGACGAAAAAAGTCGACGGCAAAAATAATTGGACCTTAGAACGGCCGTAAAGCGCTTTTAAGAAGGACTTTTTCGACTCTCTTCAAGACTGTAATGCAACTTTCTTCAAGGCGAAACGAAAAAGTGAGACGCAAATTCTTTGTTAGCGCTTTCTCTGCTGGTAC
>JAGRAW010000647.1 GCA_020434415.1 Bdellovibrionales bacterium | reverse complement strand
TGGGCTCGGCGGTATTCCAACGAGTTTCTTCCCGCCCCGGAAGATATTGAAGACAAGTTCTTCTACACCGTATTGCAACCGGTGCAGGACGGTCTTGTCGAGCAGCTCTCCGAGTATCCCTTCTACAACTGCTTCTCTGACGCGGTTCGAGGCATCACCCGGACCTTCAAGATAGTTCGTTGGGCTGAATACAACGCTGCTCGTAAACGAAACAGGAAGACCGCAATTGCGGACTATACCGATATCGTGCACCTGAAATATCAGCGCTTACCGGGCTATGAGCATCTATCCCAGCGAGAGTATTCCAAGCTGATGCACCAAAAGCTGGAGGAGCGGCGCCGCAAAATCGTTGCAGCGCGTAAGGCCGAGGGAAAGGGATTCCTTGGAGTGCAAAAGCTGTTGAGGATTGTGACGGGGTCGAAGCCCCAAAACACCAAACAAACTGGTGCCCGACTACAGAAGCGCCCGCGTGTGCTTAGCGTCTGCTCCATACGAAAGCAGAATGGTCTCAGCTGGTACTTCTCAAGGTTCGTTCAATACAAATCAGCTTCCAGGCAATACAGAGCAGGAAATCTTGAAGCCGAGTTTCCGGAAGGCACTTACAAGCCCTACGTCAGTGCTCGAGCCGGCGCACCGCCCGGTTAA
>JAGRAW010000646.1 GCA_020434415.1 Bdellovibrionales bacterium | reverse complement strand
TTGACGGAACGCTCGCTGCGATTGGACTTGCGAATGCGGGAACATCGCAACTTACATATTCACTAAATGCTGCAGGCACGACCCAAGCGGCTCAAGCCTCTGCTCGCTCAGCGCTCGATGCGGTTAAGCTAGCAATTAGCTCGCTTACCACCAGTCGAGGAACGTTGGGTGCGGCTGAAAGTCGACTGCAGGTGACCATCACGAACCTCTCGGTAGCACGTGAAAACTTCACGGCCGCTGAAAGCCAGATTCGTGACGTCGACGTCGCCGAGGAAGCGGCAACCCTTACCCGGCTGAATATTCTTCAGCAGGCAGGTGCTGCGGTTCTTGCTCAGGCGAACCAGCAACCGGCACTAGCGCTCAGTCTGATCGGATAGACTCAGGCGTCTAGCTAACAGCCGCATTAACCATAGATATTTTGGGAGTAGACGAGGGCGTGCTCACGGCGCACACCCTCGGCAACTCCCTGGCACTCTCCCAAGAGCCGTGACTGGTGCCCAGGTATGGGAACGTATCCCCCCATGCCTGGGCGTTTTTTATTCTCTGCGGTGCCTCCCTCAATCTTCGGATCCTTACGCATCGTCTTAGGAATCGGTCACGCGTTACTCGAGAATTTTACCCTCTGACGCAAGCACGCATTTGGATGGACC
>JAGRAW010000645.1 GCA_020434415.1 Bdellovibrionales bacterium | reverse complement strand
CGCTTGTCCGTTTGATCGGTGGCTAGGTCCCGGCCCAGTCGATCGGGGCGGCGCCCTGTTTGCGCAGCCAGCCATTGACGCGCGAGAAGGGGCGGGATCCGAAAAAGCCGCGCCGGGCCGAAAGCGGCGACGGGTGGGCGGTCTCGATCAGCAGATCCTGCGGTCGCGCCAGCCCCGACAGGGCCTTTTGCGCGTGATTGCCCCAGAGGATATAGGCCAGTGGCCGGTCGCGCTGCGCCGCCTCGACCGCCTGCCGGGCCAGCCGGTCCCAGCCCCATTTCGCATGGGCGCCCGCCGCGCCGGGCAGGACCGACAGCGAGGTGTTCAGCAGCAGCACCCCCTGCCGGGCCCAGTGGCCGAGGTCGCCATTCGCCGGAATTTTTCCAAGATCGGAATGCATCTCCTTGAAAATATTGTTCAAGGATCGGGGCAGGGCGGTCTTCGGCGTGACCGAGAAGGCCAGCCCGTCGGCATGGCCCGGCGTCGGATAGGGATCCTGACCGAGGATGACCACGCGAACCTTTTCTGGCGGCGTCAGTTCCAGCGCCCGGAAGATCGCATCGGGGCCGGGCAGGAAATCGAGGCCGGTCAGGCGCGCGCGGATTGCGGGCCAGTCGGTTTGGAAAAACGGCAGATCGGCCCAGGGCGCGGGCGGGA
>JAGRAW010000644.1 GCA_020434415.1 Bdellovibrionales bacterium | reverse complement strand
TGGAAGAATTCCGGCAGCATATCGAAGAACACTCGGAGGAATATTCCATATGCCGCGCCAGCAGCTACCCACGGCAACCATCCGAGTTCAGAACGCTTGTGTGGTTGGCTTGCTGAATCAGATGGCATAGTTATCGTACCTCTCGTGCTATCGAAATAGCTGTATCAAAGTCATTTACGAAGAATCACAGCACTACGCTGTAACTGTGCAAGGCCAAATTCGGACCACCCAGACGCTGCCTCATTTTTGTGCAGCGAAATCGCGAGTTAACCGGCAGGTTCTACGGGATTATTGCAAGTCGCGCTGAAAATAGAGCAGGTTTGACCGGGTCAGCATACTACCATGCTCCGTGACGACTAAGCGTGAGCACACCGGCTGCAACGGCATGTTATACGGCAGCTTGACGCCGGCAGCTCTAGACCATTTCCATGGCAAGTTGAACGAGCCGGACGATCTCGTCGAGGTCAGCTTGCCGACTAAAGCGGAGCTCGATCCAGTGCGAATTGATGCCACGCTTCGGATGGACTTTCGAATCCGGCGGATGCGCGAGCCCTTCGGAGCGAATGAGCTTCTTGGTGAGTCTCAGATCAAGCTCGTTGAAATCGTGGAAGTGGGCAAATTCCCTGCCACCGTATCGGAGGCCGCAGAAACCATCATGC
>JAGRAW010000643.1 GCA_020434415.1 Bdellovibrionales bacterium | reverse complement strand
ATAGGAAACCGATTGCGCACATGCTCTTCACTCGCGCCATGAACCAGCGCAGTAGTCCCGTACATGGCAAGAAATTGAGCCATCTCAACATCGTCGCGAACGATATGCGCTTCGTTACGCCTTGCCGCCACGGCCTCTAATTGGAGCGCTGATCCAAATATGACTTCGGCCATATAGGTCTCTCCTTTCAGAAGGGAATCTCGTCATCATAACGGCGATCATAGTCGTCAGTGCCACCCTGTTCCTGATCCTCTGACTTATCGCCGCCCGGTGCCGGGCCTAATTGCACGGCACCGCTATAGCGCTGCAAAACAACTTCGGTTCTATAGCGATCCTTACCTTCCTGATCTTGCCATTTGCGAGTCTGCAACTGGCCTTCGACATAAATCTCGCGGCCCTTTTTGCCGTACTTCTCCACATAGGAGCACAGATGTTCGTTGAATATAACGACATCATGCCACTGCGTATTCTCCCGACGCTCTCCGCTCTGTTTGTCGCGCCAGAAATCAGAGGTCGCGATACGAAGAGTTGCGACCGGCTTTCCATCATTCATCCGGCGAATTTCAGGGTCTAATCCCAAACGCCCCTGTAGAATGACCTTATTGATATTGATCGCCATCGATATTTCCTTTCATGCGGCACGGCCGCCCAAGATTTCGTTCGATCATT
>JAGRAW010000642.1 GCA_020434415.1 Bdellovibrionales bacterium | reverse complement strand
ACAGGAACTCGGCCGCAGCCAGACGGCCCTGAAACGTGTTCTCTTCCGGAATCGGCGCATCTCCCAAAAAATCGGTCGAAACTTCGTAGCGGGAATGGCATGCAATGCAGTTTGCCGTCAGAGCGCGAAGGCGCCAGTTTGCATACTCCTTGTTTCCCGCAGCAAAACGATCTCTCGTGTCGCGAAGATAATTCTTGTGGGTGAGCAGGGTAACCTGAAAACCAGGCTCCGCCTTTAGTTCGTCCGAGACGGCGTCGACATCATGGAACCGTTCAATCAATCGATCCAGCGAACCCAAGATCTCGGCTTCGTGCGTCGGATCTTTGAATAGTTCGGGAGCCCAGACGTAATGGAAGAGGTTTGCGGCCTCTCCATACGCTTGGCGCATTCTTACTCGCATCTCCGAAGGCACTTCGGCCTGAGGGCCGTCAGTCGGCGTCGACGACGTTGAGCTACAAGCGGCTATACCCACTGCCAGGGCGAGCGCCCCGAGTCCCGCAACAATCGCTGATACCGCTGTTTTTTTCATCATGTTTCTCCGAAGCTTGGCAGTCGCCCGGGCTCAGTCACCCGGAAACCGCCTCCAGATATGCCTTACCACAGGGGCCGACATCGCCGGTAGAGAAAGGTGAAGAGTTGATGGGGAGCTTGGGTGCCTCTATAGCTCGCTTTTGGCTGCTTCGCTCACTTCGTGACCGGGGCAAACGAGCTGCGGAAGGAAGCGGCACGGCGCCGGGAGTAAAAGCTGTTCGTCCTAACCCAATCTTTTTCCCGGTGCACTTCGCCGACCACAGAGCAGGCACCTATTCTTTGCGTCCCATGCCCCAGTAGCCTT
>JAGRAW010000641.1 GCA_020434415.1 Bdellovibrionales bacterium | reverse complement strand
CGCTAGGGCTACTTCGGCTGCCGTGCCAAGCAGAAAAGTGCTTCACCGATTTGTTCGGCGCTAGTCTTACCGCCCGCGAGTGTCGACTCCTTGGCCTTGCGCGCCATTTGAGCAAGTTCTCCAGGACAAGCGATCAGCCGTCGAATATCGGCCAGCAGGCGTTCTCCGAGCCCCTCACTTTGCTCCTCGACAAGTGCTGCGCCACAATCGAGGAGGTGCTGGACGTTTTGGCGCTGATGCCCTCCCGCGATTCTCAGCGGTACGTAAATCGCGGGGCGACCCGCCGAGCTTACCTCCGCAGCGCTCATCGCTCCGGCGCGGCAGACCACCAGGTGCACGCGGGGGTAGATTCGGGTGATGTCATCGATGAACTCGTGGACCTCATTCCGCGGGGAGGTCACGGCTTGGTATGCGTCGTGAACTCGCTGGTAGTCGAGCTTTCCCGTCTGGTGGATGATATACAGCGGTAGTTCCGCCAGCGCTGGAAGAACGGTTAGCACTGCATCGTTCAAGCTGACCGCACCTTGACTCCCGCCCATGATGAGTAGCACGAAAGGTTCGCCGGATTCCGGTGCCTGCCACGGCGCGACATCGCTAATGCTGCGACGTACAGGATTGGTAAGCCGGCGCACTTCTCGGTTAGTCCAAAACCCTTCCGCCCGATGCACGGAGAATACTTGTTGAACAAACCGACTAAGAATCTTGTTCGCCAGTCCGACCTGTACGTTTTGTTCATGGAGCGCACGCGGAACCCGGAGCAGCCATGCCGTCAGCACGGGGATAAACGCCGGATACCCCCCGAAGCCCAGGACAACATCAGGCGAGAATCGGCGGAATACCGCGATGCCACGAAGGAGCGCTCCCGGAAGAGCGAGACAGAACCTCAGCAACCCTCGAACGCCGGCTCCGGTAATCGGCACGAACGGAATTGCCTCCCATCGATACCCTGCCTGGGTCAGCAGTCGA
>JAGRAW010000640.1 GCA_020434415.1 Bdellovibrionales bacterium | reverse complement strand
ACGCGAGCGGAGCAGATCGAGCAGGCCTTTTGTCACGATAATGACCGGTGTCGGTTGATGCTCGCTATCCGCCTCCAGCGCGTATGCGTTTGGCGGTGCGGAAGCCACGATTCGTATCTGCAGCCGCTCGGCAGCATCGGTTGCAGCGTGTGTGGTTACCGTGTGACTTTCCTCATCGATGACTGCTGTGGCGTAGGAACCTGTGTAGAGCGTATCGAAGGTGGCGCCTATTTCTCTGATCCATGAACACTGCGGACCTTGGTGCTCGGAGGCGGATCGTGTCTCTGTCCACCCGGAGAGCATGCTGGGAGCAAGCGACGTCGGGGACTCCACTTCGGCGTGGGGTGTCGCGGAGGCCGGCAGCGCCGCCACGCTGAGCAGAGTGATGGTCGATCCGACGAACGTACAAAACCGCATTCGCTAACTAAACCTCCAAAGTATCTGATCAGCGCGGAGCGTTCGAAGTCGACGGAGAAGCTCGTCTATCACTCCTTATCTTTAGAAGCCGCCCGAACTCGAGAGAGTGCAGTTTTTCACCGAATGCCGGTTCGCTGCTTTTGCGCTGTCTTTTCAGGCATCTACCGTCAGTCCCTACTGGATCGACGGCCTTGGTAAGGTACAGCGGCCGCTAACCGGCTAAACTTAAACTGCTTTTTCACGATACTGCGAAAACCTCAGGGGTTCGCACCATGATCAAGACCGTTGGGAAAGCGGAATCTCTCATCTGATGATGGCGTCGAATGGTAGTGGGGTGCTGTTTGCGCTCCAGGGGTGTGCCGCGTCCGCGATTCGGGGCGGCTCGCCGCTGACGAGAAAACCAGTGGAGATTGTGCTGTGGCTAGCGATGCTCATGAACTGAAGGACGCTGACGAAGAGGCTGAGACGATCTCGGCCGAGGAGAATCAGCGTCCGGCTGTGCGGCTCAGTGAAGCGCGAGTCTCCTCCCGGCAGGGGATGGAGCGGATGAGCGCATGGGAACGCCTGGCGCTCGAGCTCGAGCAGCACCAGGGGGAGAGTCACGTCGCGATCCTCCAGGGCACCCC
>JAGRAW010000063.1:11488-14565 GCA_020434415.1 Bdellovibrionales bacterium | reverse complement strand
GAACTACACCCAAGCGGTGGATCTGGTGAAAGGGCTCCCACGGTCTCGCGAGAACCACGCACCGAACGGCGTGGTCTTGGGGAACGACGGCTGGTTGTATCTCTCGATCGGCGGAAACACCAACTTTGGCGCGCCGAGTACATTCTTTAGTGACCAACCGGAAGTGAATTTGAGCGCCGGTGTGGTTCGCTTGAACCTCAACAATCTCCCCTCCGGTCTGCCGCTCGACGTCGCGGCAGGTTCTCAGGTTGGTAGCGGAGTGGGTGACGGTGAAACGCCCGGCGTGTTTGAAGTCTATGCCGACGGCTATCGCAACGGCTACGACATCGTTCAACATACGAACGGTCGTATCTATCTCAACGCGAACGAAGGCAATAAGAACCTGGGAACGACACCCGGGCCCCAGCATGGCTGCCCGAACGGTGCTGCGATCGACCCGGCCGTTTCCGGACGGGTGCCGGACAAGTTGTTTATCGTAACGCAGGGTGCGTACGGCGGACATCCGAACCCGGCGCGCGATAAGTGTATTTTCGGCAACGGAACGGCCTATGATCCGGACAAGACGGCCAGCACTGCGTATACCGCGCCGATCTTCGAATATCCGACGTCCAGCGTATCGACGAACGGGTTGGCCGAATACACCTCGCAAGCTTTCGGCGGTCAGCTCAGCGGCAACCTGCTGTCGGTGAGCACGTTCGAAGGAAACAACATCACCCGGCTCGAGCTGGACAGCACCGGCACGCAGGTCGTCTCCAGCTCGATTTTGGCGAGCGGTTTCGAAGGCCCTCTCGATCTGTGGGTGCATCCTGACGGATCCGTGTTCGTCGTGGAGTTCGGCTTCAATCAAAGCGGAACGAACGGTGGTTCAAAGATCAGCCTGCTCCGACCGACAACCGGCGGTACTGCGACCGACAATGACGGTGACGGGCTGCCGAATGACCAGGATCCCGACGACGACAACGACGGTTACAGCGACGCGGATGAAATCGCGAATGGCAGCAACCCGCTGAATCCGGCCGTCACTCCGGCAGACTTCGACGGAGACTTCATCGGCGACATCACGGATTCGGACGATGATAACGACGGGGATGACGACGTTGTCGACCCGTTTGTATTCGACGCGAAAAATGGCGCAGATACCGTGCCGCCGATTCTGTTCGAATACAATCCGGGAGATAACTTCCTTGGAGGTCTGCGCAATACCGGCTTTACCGGCGTGCAGCTTTCATCGAACGGTGGAACATTCAAGCCGACCTTGTTGAGTGCCGGTGCCGCAGGCGGGTTCTTCTCCATCGTGCCGACTGCGGGTGATATGAAGGGAGCGGCAAACAACCAGGACAACGCCCTGCAAATCGGGGTGAACGCAACTGCAAACTCAGGCATCGGTGCCTTTACGGTAGTTACCCGAGCGGTCGATCCTTTCATCAACGTAACTCCCGGTCCTGAATCGAGCAGTTTGTTCTTGAGCTTGGGCGAGGATGATTTCCTTCGCCTCGCGGTGACAGGAAATCTCGGCAATGGCCAGTCCGGCGTTCAGCTCGGCAGGGAAGTCGGAGGCGTCTTCTCTGTAGTCGCGGAGCAACAGCTACCGGTGGGAATCGTGCAGAACTTGGATCTCTTGTTTGAAGTTGATCCTGAAGCCGGCACGATCAAGGCAGGCTGGCGCAAAAACTCTGACGCCAGTGCTGATATTAGCGTGCTCGCGACGGTGACCGGCGCTCAAGCGGCTCAGTTCCTGACTGAACGATTGGGAGTCGGGATCAGCGCAACCCGGGCAGGCAACAGCAGCAGTTCCTTCGCGGCGGTGTTCGACCATTTCCGGCTGTTGGCTGGGCCGATGAAGCCCGGTGCTGATACCGGCGCAAAAGCTCAGGTTGTGGTCGATTCCAAGCCGAACAATTTCGATACGAGCAGCACCTACGCGGGCAACTCGATCAAAGTGACTAACCAGTCGACCGGCGGGCAGCAAATTGCGCGAGTTCGGATCGACTTGCGTTCGGCTGTGCTGCCGGACCAGGTCTTCGATCCGTTCGCGCTGGCAGGCGACCCGGTCGGTAAGCCGTTCACTGTGGATAGTGAGACGACTGTCGGCGTCACGGTGAATGCTCCCGCGTACCTGAGTGAGAACGCCGGTGGCTACGATGTCCTGGACGTCGTGTTCGACGCGTTTCCTGTAAACGGGACATTGAGCTTTTCTATCGACGTGGATCCGACCAGCATCAAGGGAGCTGCGCAGCCCGGACCACAGGATTCCGGCAGCGTCTCGGGACTGGAGTTCACGGGCGGTCTGGTTACCGTCTTCTTCGATGACGGGAGTGTATATGCCAATTCGCTATACCGCATTCCTCCCGCCAATGGCGTGACGGACGACGCGTCGAAGACCATCGTCTCCGCCAGCCCGCTCGTTGCGCCGAAGCTGAACGTCTTGAACGTGGCGACATTGCCGTCGAGCGTCAGCACCGCCAACCATACGGTTCGTGTGACGGGACCGGCTAACACCAAAGTCCGATTGTTGGTGCTTGAAGCCGGACTGTTCCTAGCAGGAGTCCCGAACGGCGGATTCGACATCGATGCCTTCGAGGCGAACAAGGTGATCCAAGTTGTGAGCGAGACCACCGGTGCGACAACAAACGGAGCTGGAACGATCGACATACCCGTGACGCTTGAAAAAACGGACAACAACGGCGGGATTAATCACATCCTTGCGGTGTTCGAGAAGGCTAACGGGGAGACAGGTCGTACCTCTAATGTCGGTATCCTCGATCTGAATTGATCGGCGGCAGTACTGCCGAAGGGCGGACCAGTCGTGGCGTGCTACGCTGCGGCTCGTCCGCTTTTTTCTTGAGCGGCAGGAAATTGGTAACAGCGAAATTGGTGACAGAGACCAATATTCCTATTTTCGAGCTAAATGGATTCGCATCCGCTGCAACAGGATTCGACCCCGGCCTCCGAAACAGCACCTTTCCTAACAACGCCCGTGTTTAAACAAGCCTCAGTCGAAATTGGGAATATTGCTCTCTGTCACCAATTTCTGTCGATTTTCGTTTCTCGCGTTTGCGCAGCGGGATTTTGACAGT
>JAGRAW010000063.1:0-11454 GCA_020434415.1 Bdellovibrionales bacterium | reverse complement strand
TAGTAGCCTGATGGCTTTTCTCGTCTGCTGATCTGGCGGATGTTGCTCGTTCCAGTGCTCTCGTCCGGAAGAGGCTTCTGCATACCTGTTTCTCGAAGGAAACAGGTGGGCCTGCGTAAGGTTTACCTTCCCCCTCAACCTGCCTCATTCCCGGAAAGGACTCTTCGATGTCTTTCGATTCCGATCGTATTTTGGCTGCGCACATTCTGCGACAAATCAGTCCTGCCGATGCCATGGCAATTGCCCGACTGGTCATGATGCTCGAGCTTCGCGACCGCCGTGGTGAAGCACAGTTCTATATCGTGCAGGGTTCGGATGAACATGCGTCCGCGCTGAAGGAACTCTCGGCGATGAGCATCCGAGCGGAGACGCGTTGGCTGACCCTGCTCGTCGGGTTGCTTCGGGCGGCAGCGCTGCTTCTTGCCTCTGTGAAGCTCCTGAGCAAGCCTCTCTTCAAAGCCTCGGTGAAACTGGAACGACGTTTGATAGAGGCCAGCACGGCGGATTTTCAGCTAACGCGTGCTCGTGAGCTGACTCAAGACGAGGTGGTCGCTCAGGAACAAATCGAGCACTACAAGCAGAAAGTCGAAGCCCTCCGACAGGCTCATCCTGAAGACCAGGCGCTACGGGACTACCTTGATCGAGTCATGTTGACCGCGATGGAATTCGGCCAGGAATGGGCCGAGAATGAAATCGAGTACCGTCGTGCTGTCGCTTATATGGAGCGAGAAGAGGCTTCGTACCGAGCAAGCTTTCTTGTCAGCTCCTTCGGCTTCGGCGCGCTCTCGTTGATCTGGCAGTTGTTCGGGATTCTTGCGCTTAGTCTAGCCCTTCCCTTTGCGGCGCAGCTTTTCATTCGGCAAGCTCCGGACTACTCGGTATGGCGCAACATCGTGATTGCGTTTACCGCAACTACCGGCACCTGGATCGTGACGGTCTGCATTCGGCTCTACTTCAACGATCGGCGCATGGCACAAAGCCATAAGCGTGCCCAGGTCGGCCTGAATCGGGCGAAACATGTGCGCGCTCGCGGTATCTATGAGAGTACGGACTCGATGGCCGTGCGACTCAGGGAGTTGCTGGGTACCTTTGCCTGGTATAACGACAAAAGCGATCCGCTCTGCGTGTTATGCGAGGATTCGATCAAGTTGCTCAGGATTCGAGCTCAGGTGCATGCGGACATGAGCAGGGAAGCGCAAGCCGACCTGGCGCAGTTAAACGGCGAAGGAAAGAAGCAAGGCTTCCTCGAGCGGATGCAAGCTGCCGTTGACCGCGCTGCACAAGGCGATCTCGTCGGTTGATGCCTAGGCAACCCCGGCGTGTAATTCCAAGTCGGGCACGACGAGTATACCAGGAGGTTCTGAAGACGGTTGTCGCAGTCCTTTCCTGGTTTCTTTCTCCAAAGAGCCTTTCTCGAACAGCGTTTCCGGCTGTCGGCGAGCCCGTACGGGCTTTTTCGCGCGGCGTTTTTCGCGTCTGCTGCCCGCGTAAGGTCTTGAAATCACACGTGCGAACTCCCGCGCAACTCCGACCCTAAATGCGATCAGCTTTAAGCTCGATACACTACCTACGCCCTGCAATGACCAAGATCAGTCGGATGCGGAGCGGGTTTTCTATGGGTTCCGAGCACCGAGGTGCTGCGCCAGCTTGCAGGTTTGATGACGGGTTCGCGTTTTCAATCGGCTCTACTGCTTCTCTTGTCGCTGGTGGCTTACGGCAGTGAGGCGCTGGCGGGTGAAGTGCAGATTCGTTGGCAGGGTCCGACGAAGAATCGCGATGGTTCGGCGCTCACTGATCTCGGGGGATTCAAGCTCTACCTCGGCTCGCAAAGCGGACTCTATTCGCAAAGTATCGATGTCGGGAAAAACGAGAGCTATACCTTGCTCCATCTTGTCCCCGGAGAACGCTACTATCTCGCGCTGACTGCCTACGATACTTCCGGAAACGAGAGCGACTTCTCTTCGGAACGCATGCATATTGTCGCGCCTGAGCCGACTCCCCGAGAAGGCGATATCGACGGTGACGGCACACCGGACACCGAAGACCCGGACATTGACGGTGACGGGCTGTCGAATGACGAAGAGCGACAGCTTGGCACGAATCCCAGGGCGGCGGACAGCGACGGTGACTGGGTCGACGACGCCACTGAAATCGCCGATGGCACCAATCCGCTGGATGCCGTGAGCGCAACGGTCTCTCTCGGGAGGACCATCTGCGCCGACTGGAACAGCTTTCTAGGCGGGATGTGGAATGTCTTCGAACATGTAAATCTCTCGGCCCACGAGGTGCGCGTAGAGACGACGTTGTTTGATATCGACGGTGCCCCAAGCAGCGTGCTTCAGTTTTCTCTCCCGCCCGGTGGGCAGTTTGATGCGTTAGTGCACGATCTCGCGGGAATGGAACAGAATTCCTACGGGCGGGTGTGCTCCCGACATTTCGGACAACCGGGAGACCTCGACGGGCGAATGGTGTACTACCGGCCACAACCCGAGACAAACGCCGGAGCATTCCAATTTGCGTTTGGAATGCAGATGACGCGGGGGAAACACGGCTCGCAGTTCGTTCCGCTTAATACCATGCATCCGAGCCTTGCCGCCGGGGAGCAGGCCAATTTCGTGAGCAACTGGCTGCAGCTTACGAATCTCTCCGAGACTACGGAGGCCGGAAGCATATTCTATTACGCCCACAACGGCACGCTGTTGCTCGAGGAACGGCATGTATTGAGCTCGGGAAAGCGACTTGATCTGCCGGGCCATGCGGTTGGTGCTTCCGTGATTGGCATGGCCGAATGGCGACCGGACAATCCGGAAGCGGTCTTTCTCTATCGAAATATCCGTTACCTCTTCGACAATCCGCAGATGACGGAGAGTTTCGATACCGCATTTCAAGTGGAAGGCATGCAGGGATCCGGCGAGGAGTTGCTGGTCCCGGTCGATACGGTATTGCGTTCGACGGTACTCGAAGTGATGAATACCACCGGAGATACGGTCGGTGCGACGGTGCGACTGGCCTGGGGTGATGGCGATGCCGAACGAAGGGTAGAGCTTGCGCCCTATGCGTCTGAGCATATCATTCTCGACGGCATCCTCGGCCCGACGCGAATCGGGTATGCAACTATCGAACCTGACAGCCCCCGGAGTATCGCGGCAGTGGCCATGCATTACGGCCGTGGCGCAGATCTCGGGATTGAGTATATGCACGGGATGCAGGCCCAGCCGGCTGTCGGGACGCGTCTTCGCGGCTCCTACAACACGCATTTAGGCCAAGACAGTTGGCTGTTGATGGTCAGCCCGGAGCCGCAGCAGGTGGCCTTGACGCTTGTCCGACCGGACGGCACCGAGCGTTACGCGGGGACCCAATACGTGCACGGCGTGCAGGCGGTTCATCTTAATGCGTTCGAGGAGCCGGACCACTATGGACTCGTCGTGGTGCGTCCTGAGCGGCCGAATTCGATGATCGCCTGGATGCTCCGCGTTCGCGGTCAGGAATACGTCATCCCGACCCCCCTCCGCTGATCCACTCGAGCGATGCCGAATCCTCCGATCGTGCATCATACGAGAGTAGTAGGTGACCTAGTATTTTCAGCGGAAATCGATTATAGCAAGTGGAGCACGGGGGTCGGTTGGTCTTCCGATCAGATGAAGCAATGTATAAGCAGTTCGGTAAAAGATTTTTTGATATCTGCGGAGCATGCTGTGGGCTGTTCATCGCGGCACCGGTGCTAGTTCTTGCGATGGTCGCACTGGCGCTGGCGAACGGCGGCAAAGTCTTTTTTCCTCAGGAGCGGCCCGGTCTGGGTGGTCGTCCGTTCCGGATTTTGAAGTTCAAGACCATGACCGATGAGGTTGATGGGCGAGGGGAGCTTCTACCTGATGAAGCACGGCTCACCTATGTCGGCCGGATAATCCGGAAGACCTCGCTCGATGAAGTGCTGCAGTTGGTCAATGTGCTCAAAGGGGATATGAGCTTGATTGGTCCCCGCCCATTGCTTGTCCGGTATCTTTCGCGCTACACCCCAACCCAAGCACGGCGGCACGAGGTGCGTCCCGGCATTACCGGGCTGGCACAAGTCAAAGGTCGTAATGCCCTCGATTGGCGGCACCGCTTTCGCTACGACGTCTTTTACGTCGATCACGTAAGTCTCAGCCTCGACCTGCAAATCCTGCTATGGACGGTGAAGACCGTGCTGGGCGGGAAGGGGGTCGAGTTTTCAAAAGACGTCTCCTGGGAGTTTCTGGGGCGAGACCCACGGTCGGGGCACAGTAAAGCTGGGTAACTAGATGCAGCAGAAAGAGCGGATTTGGTTGTCCCCGCCACACATGGGGGGCACGGAAGAGAAGTTTGTACGCGAAGCCTTCGCCAGTAATTGGATTTCTCCGTTGGGACCTCAGCTCGAGGCATTCGAGCAAGAGCTGGCTGAGTATGTCGGGGTCGGACACGCGGCCGGGGTCTCGTCTGGAACGGCAGCCCTTCATCTTGCGCTTCAGGTGCTTGGTATCGAGCCGGAAGACGAGGTTATCGTTTCCAGCTTCACTTTCATCGCCAGCGCGAACCCAATCGTCTACAGCGGTGCCAAGCCCGTGTTCATCGACAGTGAACCGACGACGTGGAACGCCGATCCCCAGGCGCTTGAAGATGCGATTAGAAGCGGCATCTCGCGAGGGAAGAAGCCAAAAGCCGTCCTACTCGTCGATCTATACGGCATGCCGTGTCGCTACGATGAGCTTCTGCCGATTTGTGAGCGTTACGAAATACCGGTGGTCGAAGATGCTGCAGAGGGTCTCGGCTCCGTCTACAAGGAGCGAAAGCTCGGTCGTTTCGGACTACTGGGAGTTCTCTCTTTCAACGGCAACAAGATTATAACGACCTCGGGCGGGGGAGCGCTGCTCTCGGACGATGAGCACCTTGTTCAACGTGCTCGATTCCTTGCGACACAGGCAAGAGATCCTGCTCCTCACTATCAGCACTCGGTGCTCGGCTATAACTACCGGCTGAGCAACGTTCTTGCCGCGATCGGCCGCGGGCAGCTTGAAGTGCTCGATCGACATGTCGAGAACCGACGGCTGCATTTCGAGCGTTATCGCAATCTCATTGGGGACTTGCCGGGGGTGGCATTCCTGGAAGAGCCCCCAGGCTGTCGAAGCAATCGATGGCTGACGACGATCCTCGTCGATCCCACTCGTTCCGGTGGGGTGACCAGAGAGACGATTCGCCTCCGCCTTGATGAGGAGAACATCGAATCCCGTCCCCTTTGGAAGCCGCTGCATCTCCAGCCGCTTTTCGCTGAGAACGCCTACTTCGGCAGCCGACTCTCGGAGGCACTTTTCGACCAAGGCCTGTGCCTTCCGTCCGGTTCTGCCCTGACGGAGCCGCAGTTTGAGCGAATTGTGAGCACAATTCGCTCCGTGTTCGTTTGATTTCCGTTAGTTCTGAGCTTGGCCAAAGTCTTCCTGCACAACTAACCCTCTGAAAACACTGCCAATCGCTAGCGGTTCGCAGAACCTTAATTTGTATATCGTGAGTTGAAAATTCTGTAGATCTAGGCTATTTCCTCGGGGTGCGAGGATGTCCGTTTAGCCCAGATGAACTACCTAGGGCTATCTACATCGAAATCCTGATTTAACGGGGAAATCCTGTTTTAACGGGGAAATCCTAATTTTAATGGGAATCCTGCTTTTAGTTGGGGAACCCTAGTTTTTTAGTGGCGATAGCGCTTTTGTCGAAGACCGCCGAGTAGCAATACCGGCAGAGCTGCAAGAGACCGCGGTTGTCCCATTTGGCGAGACGAAGGTTGGGCGGCACTCCATCCGACACGGGCCGTTTCGACTCTTGTCGGCCGGATGGCGAATTTCCCGAGCCCGTTTGAGACCGGTTCAGGCGGGACTTTGGGGGCAATTGAATTTGGGCGTTGGCTGTTTCAACCCATACCGTTCTCAGCCTTCTGCAAGATACTCAGTTGCTCTTCGCTGGCGGCTCGGGGCGTCCGGTGTGTGGAGTCCTGCAGGCACCTGTTTGCTCTCATAGAGGAGTAATCCAACGGTGCGATAGGTATGCGGGGGGCGATAGGTAAGCGGGGACGTGCTTGATCAGCGATGGGTGCTGAACGGGTGCGGTAGTGGTGGGGCGGAAGTTGTAAAGAGCGTTCTAGGACAGAGGCAGGCAAGTTTGGACAGGCAAGTCTGAACGGGCAAGTCTGAACGGGACGCAGTAACAAGTGGGGCTAAGGGAAAGCGGTGAAGTTAGCGGCTCGAATTCAAGATTTCATTATTAGAGGGCATACGCCGCTTATCGTCCTGCTCAATTTTCTGCTTACCGCCGTCAGCTATGCGCTCGCGTTGGGGCTGCGGTTCGATTTCACGTTTGACGAACGCTTCACGCTGCAGTTTTTCTTCATCCCGCTATGCGTATTGTGGGCTGTTCGTGCGGCAGCATACTACTACTTCAAATTACACCGAGGCTACTGGCGCTACGTCTCGACGACGGAAGCTGTCGATCTATTGAAGGCGCACGCCGTGTCCAGTGTGTTGTTCGCCGCTGGTGTGGGATTGCTTCAGCTAGAAGGGTTCCCGCGTTCGCTCGTATTCATGGAGTTCACGCTCTCTCTGCTCATCGCCATGGGCTCTCGCCTCGGAGTTCGGCTCTGCTGTGAAAAGTATCTAAGTGGTCAGTTGGCGCAACGCGGTGAGACGAAAGACGTCGTTGTCATCGGTGCCGGCGCATCGGGACATCTGCTCGTACGCATGCTCCATGGGCTGCCGAATGCTCGGTATCGCGCGATGGCGATATTCGACGACACCGACCAGTTCACGCGCACGTCGATCCACGGCGTGCCGGTAGTCGGAACGACAAGCGAGCTTGGCGATTTCCTCGAACGCCACACCCGCATAGCGGCGGTTATCCTGGCGGTCCCGACGCTGTCGGCGGCGAAGCAACAAGAAATCCAGCAAGTATGTGAGCGGTTCCATCTCCCGCTAAAGCGGCTGCAGTCGTTTGAGGACATCGCGTGCTACGAATCCGCGGAGCCGCTTCAGCCTCTTTCCGTCGAGCAGGTGCTGAGCCGCGAGATTGAAGTGGAGCACGAAGAGGAAATCCGCAACGCCATTGCCGGTAAGCGAGTGCTGATTACCGGTGCCGGGGGTTCCATCGGTTCCGAGCTGGTTCGACAAGTGGTCGGCTTCGGTCCTTCCCAGCTTATCCTTGTTGAAAAATGTGAATACAATCTGTTCGCAATTCAGCAGGAGCTCTTAGCGGATCAAAGCGGCGTCAAGAAAGTGTTCAGCCTTGCCAATATTTGCGACGCGGCTCGCCTAGATACGATCTTCAGCGAGTATCGGCCTCAGCTTGTCTTCCACGCTGCGGCTTACAAGCACGTGCCGCTGCTCGAAGCCAACTGCTACGAAGCGTTCGTAAACAATATCATCGGCACGCGCACTGTGTTTGAAACCGCACAGCGCTACAGCGCCGAACGATTTGTCTTGATCTCGACGGATAAGGCCGTTGACCCGTCGAGCGTCATGGGCTGCACGAAGCGTATCGCCGAGCTGATGGTTGCGCTCCGGGACCGCGGCGACAAACGGAACGGCAGCACCGGCCCGAAAATGAGCACCGCGGTAGTGCGTTTCGGGAACGTCATCAATAGCGCCGGATCCGTCATCCCGGTGTTCAAGAAGCAAATCCTCTCGGGTGGCCCGATCACGGTGACTCATCCTGATATGGAACGCTATTTCATGTCGATTCCGGAGGCGGTGCGGCTGGTGTTGACGGCCGGAACGCTCGGCGATTGCGGCGAGATTTACCTGCTCGATATGGGTAAGCCAATCAAGATAGTCGAGGTCGCGAAGAAATTGCTCGCACTGTACGGACGCCGCGATATCCCCATCGTGTTCACCGGATTGCGCCCGGGCGAGAAACTGTCGGAAACGCTCTTCTCGCTCTCGGAACTGCGAATGTCGTCTCGATTCCGAAAAGTGTTCGTGGTCAAATCGAAATCCGAACAGCGGGGCGACGTGTTCGAGTGGATTGATGCCGTCTCGAAACAGATTCCCCGGTTAAGCGAGCTGCAAATCGAAGCGGCGATTCGCGGCTACGTCAAAGCCGCGGACCAAGAGGCTCGGCTACCCCTGGTGGCGAATGGAGTCCAGCACGATTTCGTGCGCTCCGAAGAGAGCTCGGAAAGTCCGGATGCACGCCGCATCGTGAACGCGTAAATCAGCTCTCGGTGTGAATGCTCCAGCCGTCCACGCGCGACGAGCGAAAAGGATGCCGTCCTGAAATCGGACTCTCCCGGCATCCGTCTATTCCAGGGACAAACGTGCGAGTCGACTGCACCGAAGCACCCGCGCTCGGCCACCGTTATCTGAGGCCATTCAGACGCTGATAGAGACTTTCCGTCCGATGCTCCTAGCTTTCACTAGTATCCAAATAGTGGCTGCTGGAAAGCCGTACTGCATGATAAATCGCCTGGTGAACAGGGACCGATAGTCCGTGCTCTTCAGCAAGTCGGACAATCGTCCCGTTCAGAGCTTCGATCTCTGTTCTTCGTCCGTTCTCGAGGTCAACCAACATCGATGATTTTGCATGAGAGCCGGTATGTTTATAGTGCTCGGACTTTTCAATGATCTTTGCTCGCGGTTCATCTCCCAAAGAAATCCCGCTCGCCTCCGCAACTGATATCCCCTCATCCAAGCATCTGACGTACCACGCAAATGCTTCCTCATCGTTCACGATGACTCCAATAGGACAACGACAAAGAGCTGTCATTCCTGCGAACGTCGTGATCCAGAGAAACTTGGTCCAAAGTTCCAACTCGATATCCGACGAAGCAGTCGCCAAAATGCCTGCTCCTCGCATGACGGCTTCGATTTCCTTCAGTCTCGGGTTGGTCGGATTATCTCGATCTCCGAAGAGCAAGGTCCGAGGTCCGGCAGTCTGCTCGATAACTCCCGGACCTGTCCTGGTCGATATTATGTAGGCCAGCCCAGGAAATACCTGGCCGATGGAGAGGTGTTCCTTCACTTTCCGGTCGTTATCAATGCCGTTTTGGATCGGGATGACGATGGTCGACTCAGCGATCACATCGACCAATTGACGGCAGACCTCTTCGCAATCGTATGCCTTGGTCGCTACCAGAACGAGATCTGGTGCCTCTAGCTGGCGTACGGATTCCACAACGCTAACCGCAGGCAGCGTGAAGTCACCTGCCACAGACCGGACCGTCAACCCTGAATGCTGAAGGGCAGCAAACTGCTCGCCTCTTGCGACGAATGTCACATCCAGTCCGTGTCGAGCGAGAAGCCCTCCGAAGTAGCCTCCGACACCCCCTACGCCGATCACCGCGATTCTCATGATGTTACGATTTGAAATAGATAGACTCAAACAAAAGCCCAAACGACTTACATAAGCGGCAAGCTCGTTCCTGTCGCTCTGCACACTTAGCACAAAACATCCGTCCCGTCCGCTCTGTCCCTTCACTACGGTGCCACTGTTGCAACACCGCTTTTCAAGCCATCCGGCGCAAGATGTATGCCGTTGGAGCATCTAATTCGGGAGGCACTCAGAACAGCATCGAGTCCGCAAAGCCAATGTAGCACACAAGGGGTGCGACTATCCTGATGCTTCAAACGCGGTCAAAATTAATCGATTGGATTTTCCGCATACGGCGACGTATCTACATCGCCGATCTTCTCCAAAACTTCCCGCCCGAAAAAGCGCCCCGCATAAATCTGCGATCATACCAAGCTCCCGAAGCTGCTCACACGTTCGACAGAAAAGTTTCCCAATCGGCATATCATCCTCAACACTGATACTCTCACCCGCACGATGTTATCCAGATATCCCCTCCCGATATCCCACGTTCGCAGCAGTCTACGCCCGCGTAAACTCATTGTAATCTAAGCGAAAACGCCTTTCGTCCTCACGCTCGTGCGTAGACGATATCCCGATTCGAGGATACTATGTGGAAGAGAACACGGAGCGCCGAATCCGCTCCACAATTATGTTCTACGGCCGACCAAAATGACCCGCTCTTCTAACCCCTCGTCTCAGTCGCTCGTCACAATCGTCGCACCACTGCTCTACCTACTGCTTGCAATCTACTTACTTGGGAGTGGGTTATACTGGAGTACGGAAATCGACCAGGCAGCCTCGCGTTACTTTGAATGCGTAGATCTGCCCCCCTATTCATTTTATTGGGAAATTGATTTTCTACTTCCGAGTGGAGCCGCGTTTCTCTGTGCGTTTCTGCTCTGGCGGCGGTTTTACCTTGCTTGGGGACTCGCTTTTGCTTTTGCTGGTGCTTGTGGATTGAAAGCACTTTGGCAAGGTTCGCAATCCTCAGACTTTTGGGTTTACTTAGCATTTGCGCTTTCTGCTTCCAGCGTATTGCTGAATTCGTGCTCTCGGATCTACTACGAATCTAGGAAGACGGGAGTGGTATGGGTGGCGCTCACGACTATCTTGTTGGGTGGGATTCTTGGGCCGGGGACGTGGTTCCTAATGGCGGCTTGGTTTATCGTTACCTTTCAGGAGCATTGCCACGAAGTCTTATCTGCGGCGACTAAAAACGAGACGTCGGTAGCAGACCATGAATTGCGGGAGCATTGTGCCACGATGATCTCAGATTTATATCGTGAATTACTGCAACAAGAAAAGTAGCCGTAGAACAACCGGCTGCACCGCATCTGGGGCGGTGCTATTCTGTAGCGAAGTTTGAGAGGCTGTCCCTGCCCCAGAGCGGTGAGCCTAAACGTTATACCGCTTTCGAATCCAGAAGTATGAAAGACATCCGCGCACTATTTCTAGATGTTCAAGAACACCTGGAGCAGTACATCCAGTGGCAAATCGATCATAAACCAAGCCTAGATGTTGATGCTTTCGCGAGAGAAGTTTCGACTGCTGAAGACGTCTTTCGTGTTTCACTATTGCTCTATCCAAGATTTATCGAAGTGGAAGGCGCTGTCGTACTTGCAGAGCATTACGAGGAAGAGAACTGGAAAGCTTGGCGTGAGAAGCTCGAAGTATTCGAGACTGCTCGAATGGTGAATCATGTGCATGTAGAGGACTTCCTCTGCCGGGATTATCAGGGTTGCACAAACACATGTGATTCGTTGGGCTCTCTTTTAGCCCACTTTTGGCAACTTGCGGTCAATGATCAATTTCCTAAGGCCGGAGTAGTCGTTGAATACGACGGTGACGTCATAAACATTTCTCAAATCGAATAAGGTGGCCGGCGGTATAACAAAAAGATGGAGCGGACGGGAACAGTGTTTTCTGATAGGCTGTGGAAGACTTAGCCGAGCGACGCGCCCTGGCCCGCCGCTAATCTCAAACGTTATGTGCCTTCGACGTGTCTAACGAAATCATCTCATACACCGACATGTGCCAGCGTGAAGGCTTGAGCTTACAGCGCGGCATGAACTTTCAGGCTAATGGGCGTCCGTCGATTATCCTGATGTC
>JAGRAW010000639.1 GCA_020434415.1 Bdellovibrionales bacterium | reverse complement strand
CCCCGCCTTTCGGCAGCTCGACGAGCGTCCGCTCATCCTGAAGAAGCTGCTGCGATTCAAGTCCCATGCATACGGCGCTCAAGTGACTGTCGCGCTTCGCTCAGCGTACGAAGAGCGGGGAGATAGCAGCCGGGCTGTACCCCCGCTATCTCCCCGTCGAAAAAGTCTTCCGGAAAAAACTCCATGAAAGACTTATGCCATCATCCGTTAATCGACCTGACGGCGGAGAAATGTCGGGATTTCGTATTTCTCTTCGTCGTCGCCGTTCGACATGACGGACAACTTCTTCAGTTTTACCTGCTCGACATTCTGATCCTGTTGCTTACGTGCAAACGTCGGAATGTCGAGTTTCTTCTCGTACGCAGGCGTTTCGATGCCCGGCGTTTTGGCGGATACGGTGCCTGTCGGCCCGGCTACCCGTGTATGCTCTCGATCGCCGAACCCGGTTGCGATCACGGTGACGCGCACCATGTCCGCGAGCTCGTCGTCGATGACCATTCCCCAAATGATGTTGGCTTCGTCGTGTGCTTCGGCGTGGATGAGTTCCGCAGCTTCGTTGATTTCCTGCAGCGTTACATCCGGACCGGCGGTCACGTTGATCAAGATACCGCGTGCGCCGTGAATGGAGATGTCCTCGAGCAGCGGGCTGGATATCGCTTTTTCTGCCGCTTCGATCGCGCGGTTCTCTCCTGAGCCTTCGCCCGATCCCATCATCGCCATGCCCATCTCGGACATCACCGCTCGAACGTCAGCAAAGTCGACGTTGACCAGTCCTTCGAAGAGGATCAAATCACTGATGCCCTTGACTGCTTGATAGAGCACATCATCCGCTTTGCGGAACGTATCCAGCAACGTGGTGTTGCGGCCCGCGATAGAGAGGAGCCGCTGGTTCGGAATCGTGATCAGGGTATCCACTTCTTTCGTCAGCGCGTCGATGCCTGACTCCGCGTTGCTCATCCGACGCTTTCCTTCGAACAGGAAAGGCTTCGTGACAACGCCTACGGTGAGCGCGCCGAGTTCTTTTGCGATGCTTGCAACGACTGCAGCACCGCCGCCCCCTG
>JAGRAW010000638.1 GCA_020434415.1 Bdellovibrionales bacterium | reverse complement strand
GCCGCTGCCGCCAGAGCCCGGCCGAATGACCAGTTCTTGCCCCACTCGAATGAGATCGGAGTCCAGGTCATTCCATGACTGGATCTGACTCACACTGACGTTGAACTGTTGGGCCAGGCTTCCGAGTCGGTCGCCGGACTGAACCGTGTACGTCAGCTCATCGGCGGCAGCATAACCGCCGACCAGTAGGCTCGCGACGAAGAGAATTTTGATCGTTCTTAGGTGCGAAGTGCGCATACGACAATCTGCCAAGAAAGCTAACAATCGTGCCGTTGCGCCGGTGTTACCAGCTGTCCATCGGACTGTCAAATTTGGAAGTGCTCCACCGCACATTACGGCGGATAACAGGTCAGAACTGGTAGGAAAGACCGACGCTGTAGTCGATGCCCTTGGAGGTCTGCTCGGCGTAGGGGGTTCCGCCAACCGCGAAGGTCAGCCCAAGGTCCGGCACCCAAGGTGCACCCGTTATCAGTAGGTACCCCTGCGTGTAGATATATTCCTTGCTGGCCCGCACGTCGGGGTCCTCGTCTTCCGTCAATGTGAAGATGCCGTTCGAGTAGACACCCACTGCGATGTGCCCAGGCCAAACGTATCCACCCACACCCAGTGCGGCGTAAAGGCCGTCAACAAAGACGCCAAAGCGGTGTTGATAACCGAGATCGGCGTTCAACCATATGGGTACGGTGGGAAAGGAGTAGCCTGCGCTGATGGTTGCGGTCAGGTCGACCTGCCCATCACCGACGTCCGGAAACGTCTCGAGCGTCCAAGTCTGCCCGTCCAGCGTGACCACGCCGTCGTCCCCCTGCCTTCCGATTGGGGTGTAGGCAGGAATCTTCACTCCGACATTAATGCTCATGGGAATTGGAGTCGGTAGCCCATAGTCGAGCCGCAGATTCACGTCGCCGAAGGTATGATTGTTGTACTCGATCCCAGAACCGCTCTCATTGACCGCGACCTGGTACGGAACGTCGAAGGCGAACTGGAAGTTCGCCGGTAGACCCAACTCGGCATAGACCCGGTAGGTAAACGATTCGAACTGCAGCCCGGTCGACACCCCTTGGTTAAAGGAGTCGCTCGAGCTGTAGTACGAGAAGCTCCCCTTAACGTATCCCTCCCCGAAACCGTGAACCCA
>JAGRAW010000637.1 GCA_020434415.1 Bdellovibrionales bacterium | reverse complement strand
GAGGTCGGCCCGAGGGAATCGCGACGCCCGCTAGGCACGCGCCCGTTTATTCTAGGAGGAGGAGCAGCGCTCACGCTCAATCCTGAACCGCTGGCGAACTTCTTCGACGCGATCGTGATTGGCGAAGCAGAAGAAGTGCTGCAGGAAATTGCCGACTGCTTTTTGAGCGCTCGCGAGGCGGGGTTGGACGAGTTGTCATTGAAGCGGGAATTGGCTCGATTCGAGGGCGTCTATATCCCATCTTTCTACCGGGGAGAGTATCGCGAAGAGGGCCCGCTTCAGCGCGTCGAGGTGCTTGACCATGCCCCTGAGCGAGTGAAGCGCCGCTTCGTAAAGAACATCGATCGGTTTCCGACGACTACGGTCATTCAGACGCCAAACACCGAATTCAAGTCGATGTACATGACGGAGACCGGCCGCGGATGTGAGATCGGCTGCAAATTCTGTGTCGCCGGCTACATGTATCGTCCGATCCGCAAGCGCAGCGAAGCCACGCTACGCGCTTCGCTGCAAGCCGGGCTGGAAAGTGGCGACTCAATCGGATTCGTCGGCGCCGCGGTCTCAAGTCACCCTAAGATTGCAGACCTGGCAGCCACGGTCGCAGCGCAGGGCAAAAGAGCTGCTTTGAGTTCAATCATGAGTCAAAAGGTGACTCCCGAACTGGCGAGCAGCTTGACCGAGAGTGAATACAAAACAGTCGCTCTGGCACCGGAAGCCGGCGACGAGCGACTTCGCTTCCGCATCGGGAAGCGGGTCTGCGACAGCCAGATTGTCGACGGAGTGCGGACGCTAAGCGCCTCCGGCATTCGAAACTTCAAGCTGTATTTCATGGTTGGGCTTCCTTCCGAGTCGCGAGTGGATGTAGAGGCGATTGTCCGCCTCACGGAACAAGCGCGAGACGCCGCGCTGGCAGCAGCGAAACAACGTCCAAATTTCTCCGTCGCTCCACGACTGATTCTCTCGGTCAATCCTTTCATCCCCAAAGCGGGAACCCCATTCCAACGCCATCCCTTTCTCGATTTCAAAGAGCTGAAGGCGCGTCTACAACTCGTTAAAGACGGAATTCGCACGCTGAGCAATGTCGACATGAAGCATGAGTCCCCCCGTGAAAGCTATTTCCAGACCGTGCTATCGCGTGGTGACAGGCGAGTGGGTG
>JAGRAW010000636.1 GCA_020434415.1 Bdellovibrionales bacterium | reverse complement strand
GTTAACGACGGAAGGAATATCCGTTCCCGGCGGAATCTGCATAAAGTCGCCGATATCCATGACTTACTCTCTTCAATGGGAAAATACGGTTCAAAAGCGCAGCAACTCTTGCATTGCTTTCGCAATAACGTCAACCGCGGGAACCAACTGGTTCATTAGTTGGCGGTTGTAGGGGATCGGCAAACAAGGCGGGGCAATTCGGCGAATCGGGGCGTCTAGATGCTCAAAAAGAGATTCGACGAGTTGAGCGGCAATCTCCGCCCCGAAACCGACCGTCACCCCGTCTTCGTGCACGATCAGGCAACGCTTCGTTTTTCGGACAGAATTGAATACACTTTGGCTATCCCAGGGGCAGAGCGTTCGAAGATCTATGACTTCGATCGAGTCCGCAATCGTCTCCGCCGCCGCCAACGACCGCTCGACCATTGCCCCCCACGTGACCACCGTCAACGCCTCCCCAGCTTGAACTACGTTCGCCCGGCCAAAGGGCAGGACGTATGCATCTCCCGGATAGGGGCGCCTTGCTTCGGGAGCATCAAGAAGTGCCCGATGTTCGAAGAAAATGGTCGGGTTGGCTTCCCGGAGGGCGTAGCGGAGCAGCCCCACGGCATCTTCCGCGTTGGACGGCACCGCATAGCACCAGCCGCACTGATGGAGCCAGACCGCTTCGCCGGACACGCTATGCCACGGGTCTCCAGCCCGACGGGCGAAACCACCAGCCATGCGCACGACAATAGGTGCCGCGAAACGATTGGCGGTACGCCAGCGAATGGTCCCACAGTTGTTGAGCTGCTCCATCGCCGGATCGGCATACTTGCGGAACTGAATTTCCGGGATAGGGAGGAGCCCGGCGAGTGCCATGCCTACCGCTCGTCCGATAATCCCTTCTTCGGAAAGGCTGGTATCAAATACCCGATCTTCTCCAAAAAGCTCCTGCAAGCCACGGGTCGCAGCATGCACCCCGCCTTTGGGACCCACATCCTCGCCGAACAGCACTACGGCAGGATTACAGCGAAGCTCATGCTCCAGCACCTTGCGGATGCCTTCCAGCATGTTGATTCGGGCACCGTCGGACTGTGCCTGCTCAGAGCGAGCAAGGAGCCGTCGCGCCTTCAGCGGCAATCCGCCGCGCATCGCACTGATTTCCTCCCCCGCTTCATCGTGCTCGACGAAGCGAAAACGCGCAATCGTGCGCGGATCGGGCTCGGGCCGATTGAGCGCTCGACCCAGAG
>JAGRAW010000635.1 GCA_020434415.1 Bdellovibrionales bacterium | reverse complement strand
CTGATTACCAAGCGACGTTTCTTCGAAGGGGTAGTCGGGAACACTGTTAACCCAACGCCAATGCCTTGACCCGTGCTATCTCCAGCGTTCGCTTCGAAGAGATAACGAACGCTTCTTCTTCCGCGACAGTAAAGTGCGATACCGAAGAACCTGTCAACGAACCAGTCTGTAGATTCTTGTTCCGGAGGGCTGCGGCAGTGTTGGTTTCGAGATAGAGGCAATCAAAATCGCTATGAACGGAAGCACCACTGTTGACCACGACGAGCCCATGAGATGCTCTCCGAAACACTGTTCCTCGGAGTTCCTCGACAGCGAATGAGCTATCTGTGTCATTCATCACCATCGTACAAAGAGCTTCTTCGAGCGTGTCGCCGGTAGCAAAGGGGACCTTGATATAACTCAGCACGGTTGAGCCTGCGAACGAGGGGTCATGTTCCTTACAAATCTTGTAGAGCGTGTCCACAACGCTGTTCGAACGAAGCGTGTCGCGTGCCTCCCTGCGATGGAACCTTAATCGGCGGTCATCAAACTGCTCAAGGTGATGTTCAGCCTCCAGGTTGTCACAAGCAACTATAATTTTGTCAAAGAGACTCGAAGAGATGCAGTTTCGAAGTTGAATATCCAACAGCGTGCGGTCTTTGATTCTCTCTTTCCACAAGTTGCGAGTGTATTCGTACTTTTCACGACAAGGTATGACCGCGAGTATGGGCCGGCAGTTGTCAAGCATCGACCGGATGCGCTCTTTCTTGATCGCTCGTCTCGAATGAAGAATCCGTGATACGTTGTTTGTCAAATTCTGGCCATGTCGACGATAGGAAAAAAGCGGCAAGTTGACGTGGCCCCAGCGATACTTTGTAAAGACCTTACTCCAAAGTTCGAACCCGTCTTGCGAATCAAGGTCTTCACGATATCCGCCTAGTTGGCGCAGCGTGGTCGTCCGCACAAGGGTGCACGCGCCATTCGGTGGTTGGGTTCCCGTTTGACGACGATCTTGCATGGGTTCTCGACGCTCTTGGGCGAAAACGGTTCCCGTCTCATCCACGAGATAGTAGTCCGGAAAAACTAAGACGTGATCGGGGTTTCGATCTAAAAAACTGCCGAGGACAAGTAGCGCGTTCTCATCGAGAAAGTCATCTGCGTCCAAACGCATAATATATTCGCTGTTTGCTTCTCTAAGTGCAAGATTGCAAACCTGTTGTAGTCCAATTCCCGAAGTTCGAAATGTTCTGACTCGCTCGTCAGACTCATATAGCTGAAAGACTTCCGGAGTGTTGTCAGAGGAGCC
>JAGRAW010000634.1 GCA_020434415.1 Bdellovibrionales bacterium | reverse complement strand
AACTCCGTAGCGGTCGATCTCCTTCATCGTGTAGGCCTGAATCGGAAGCGATTGAAGGGTTTCGCGCTCAGCAGCATCGACGTCCCGTAGACCGATGTAGGCGATGTGCTCCGGGCGAAGGACGGGGAAATGCTGAGAAAGCTGTTGCATCGCTCCTTTCACCCGCCCGAGGAGAAACGAAATTGGCATGCCGTGCATGTTCTTCGACTGGCTACTCTGTGGGGTATGTAAGTCTGCGTGGGTATCGACCCAAACCAGGCCGATGGATTCACCTCGAGCCGCATAGTGGTCCGCCACAGCGGAGACCGATCCGATGGAACAGCTATGAGCGCCTCCCAGGATGATGGGTATCGTCTCATCCGCGAGCGCCTCGCTGGTTTTTTCGTAGAGTCGTTTGCAGGAAATAAATACGTCAGCAAAATTCTTTGCTGCTCGCTCTTCAGCGCTTGCCTGGCGCTCGATCGCCTGGCGCTCGTCATCACTGAGCACCGAAGAGACGTTTCCGAGATCGCGGATTTCGGCACCAACCGCCTCGAGGCGGGAAATGAGGCCGAGATTGCGAAGGGCATCCGGTGCGTCATTCGCGCCGGGAACCCGTCCGCTGATTCCGCTGGCATAGCCGATTAAACTATAAATACGCGTTTCTTTCATCGAGTGAGCCTAGAACTGCCTGCAAAAAGCATAGCAGGACCGACGGGAGCAGCGGAAGTCCGCAATCGCCTCGATCTGGTGGAACAGGGGAACCGATTTCCACCGGCTTGCTCTGCGCGCATTGCTATATTATCAGAGTGGCAACCGAAGGAGGTGGTATGGCTGAGCGAACCGTCCAGTGCAGTAAATATGACCAGGAGTTGCCGGGGCTCGATGCTCCGCCATTTGATGGCGAGCTCGGCGAGGCGATTTATCGTTCCGTAAGCCGGAAGGCGTGGTCGGAATGGCATGACGACATGATGATTAAGGTCATCAATGAGTATCGACTGAACCTCGCGGACGCTGAGCACTACGACGTTCTTCTTCAACAGATGAAGGCATTTCTCAATCTGGATGATTCGGTGGGCGTTCTTGAGGTGGAGAACGCCGATCGCGGAAAATCCTAAACCGGCGCTTTTTCCGAGCGTGGGCGGCGGGTCGGCTTCTTTGACTTCTTTGATCGCCGGGGTGCATCGAAGCGCAGCCGAAGTGAATCATCCTCAACGTCGACGGTTACCGTCCCACCGTTCTTGAGCGAACCAAAGAGGAGTTCGTCCGCAACTGCGTCCTTTACGTTCGCCTGTATAAACCGATGAATCGAGCGGCCGCCGTACTTCGGCTCGAAGCCTTTTTCGGCGATC
>JAGRAW010000633.1 GCA_020434415.1 Bdellovibrionales bacterium | reverse complement strand
CGGTGGTCTGAGTTACTCGAGTTGATGACGCAGCGGCCGGCGAAGAAGAGGAAAGCTGAACCACCCAAGACTGGTGCAACACGTCGGCGCGAGCCCACCACGCTGGTGCAGGTGACTCGTGCAGAAAGTCCGCGTCAGGCGGAGCATGGCGCCCCGGCTGCCGCCGATGAGGCGCCCGAGTTTATCCCACCGCTTACCATCTCTCAATTTCGAGCGGTCATCACCGTCGCAAATGTCGCGGCGGAGAACGGGATGGCCGAGCTTTCACGTAGAGCGGTTCGCGAGTCGCTAAAGGGCGGATTTCCGATTGCCGATCCCGTGCTCACCAACGCGAATACAGCGCAGTCACGAATTATTCGATCGTCGAGCCAAGAAGTACCACAGGACCCAATCGAGATCGAAGTGGTGAAGGGCCTTCGCGAGATTCTCGACCGGTGGCAGGGAGACGCGTATCCGCCCGACGACACGTACGCCGTCCTGCATGCTTTGGTGCTGCCGCCCAATCGACCCAGCGAAATCCGCATGTATATCACTTCAACCAGCCTCCTGGAGGCAGCGGTGGAAAGTCTCGCCGAGTCGCTCGTCGCCACCGCGAGCGCTGCAGACAAGCTCGAAGAGTTACGACTTGCGGTAGCACAACGCGAGAATGCCGACACCACGAAGGTCTCGTCGGCGGCCATGCAGGCACTGATCGCCATCCGCAACGATCGTACGAAGGATGCACGAGAACTCGTCGAACAACTCGCTGAAGTCTTACAAGGTGGGCTTTCCTCTACAGATCAGCAGGCTGTGTTCCTCGTAGCGCTGCGCGCTTTTGAGAATGAAGAACTTCGGCCGTCGGCGATTCCGATTTTGAGGGAAATATTGCGCGAACAACTTCAAGGAAATGCTCTACAGCAGAGAGAAGTGCCGATACAGAGTCGCCTCAGTTTTCTTGTCAATCAATACCTATCGGAAAAAGGGGAGCAAAAGGCCATTCAGGAGTATTTCGAGCAGGCGATGCTCAGTCGTCAGTCGTACTATAGCCGTTATAGTGGCGACTACGGGCTGTACATGCAGCAGCGCGATGTCGTGAGCTTGGCTGAGCAAGCTTCGCAGCTCGACATGCCGTTGGTGGCACTGGACTACCTGGGGCGTGCTGTCGATTTTGAACCAACGCGATACGGCCGCCTTGATGTGACGCGGACCTTGGCTGGTGTGGTGAAAGCTACGCGATCGCTCGCGGCCGAAGAGCGATACGCATTATGGCGCAAGTGGACCATGCCTACGGAAAATCGGCAAACATTGCGGTTGGTTGATTCTACCTATGCGCCAACCTCCATACCGGAAGTATTTCGCGAAAG
>JAGRAW010000632.1 GCA_020434415.1 Bdellovibrionales bacterium | reverse complement strand
GAGAACTTCACGACAAGGCTTCCTATCGCTACTTTTGGGACTGCCTACGGCGAGCCCGCCTTAGCGGCCGTCCGATCGGGCAAGTGGCACAGGCCGCTTTTTTTGCTGATGAGGCGCTGGGATAGAGGCCGATCGAGGATTTTCTACCCCAAACTTTCGAGCTCAGTATATACTGAATAGCTGTAGTCGCGATGTGACCGGACAGTCACTAGGGGAGCGAGGACGGGCAGGCAGGGGGGCCGTTTCGTCCATTCATTGCAGTAGCAGTTTCGGCAGTACCTGCTCCTTGGGCGTAGAACCACGAGAGAGCCGAAACACCACCATCTATATGAGGCTGCCAACGCCATGACTTTGGAAAAGACGTCCGATTCTCAGAATGGCGGCAAGGAGTCGACAACTACAGCTACTCCGATCGAAGCAGCGGGGAGCACCGCTGAGGGAGTGGCATTGAGTCTCGAAGGTAGCCCGGCCAAGTCGTTTTTCTTGGGACAGATTCTGGAACAGAATATCTTCCCCTTTCCCCAGGTGCAGGCCGAAGAGTCGGAGACGCTTCGCATGGTGCTCGACTCGCTCGATAAATTTCTCTCCGGTAAAGAAGACCTATTCCGTGAGTATGACGAGGCGGGCGCTCAGCCTGACGAGTATATCGAGAGCCTCAAGGAGCTTGGGCTTTTCGGGCTAATCATTCCTGAGGAGTACGGCGGCATCGGGTTGTCGAATACCGGTTATTCGCGGGTGCTTCAGCAAAGTAGCCATTACGACGCCTCGACCTCGCTGACTATCGGAGCGCACAGCTCAATTGGGATGAAAGGACTATTGCTGTTCGGCAGCGATCAGCAAAAAAAGAAATATCTCCCAAAGTTGGCCACCGGCGAAATGATTGCGGCGTTCTGTCTGACGGAACCTGGCGCCGGCTCTGACGCGGGGTCGATCAAGACGACCGCCTCCAAGAATGCAGACGGCTCGTGGAGTCTCAATGGAGAGAAGATTTGGATTACCAACGGAGCGTTTGCCGATTTTTTCACGGTGTTTGCCAGAACGGACAGTGAAGCAGGGAAGATTTCTGCCTTTCTTGTCGAGCGCAGTTTTGTCGGTGTCAGGAGCGGACCGAAGGAAGACAAACTAGGGATTCGTGCGTCGGCAACGACATCCGTCTTTTTTGACAATGTGCAAGTGCCCGCCGAGAATCTTCTTGGTGAAGAGGGTAAGGGGTTCTTTGTCGCGATGCAGATTCTCAACAATGGTCGGACGGGGTTGGGTGGAGGCTGTGTCGGCGGCATGAAGCGTTGCCTGAAGCTAGCTGCCCGGCAAGCTGCGGAGCGCAAGCAGTTCGGCCAGCCGATTGCCGAGTTCGAGCTTGTGCAGGAGAAGATCGCTCAGATGGCGATCGATTGTTTCGTCGTCGAAAGCGTCGTGACACTGGTCGGCCACTACATTGACTCCGGTGTAAAAGACTATTCCGTCGA
>JAGRAW010000631.1 GCA_020434415.1 Bdellovibrionales bacterium | reverse complement strand
CATCAATCGCCGCGGGTTCCAGTAGCACCACGATATTGATGAGCAACGCGGACCCGGCGGCAACACCCGCGTGCGTCTACGGTAGCCAAGCGGCGACCTTGGCGGCCTTTCAAACCTATCGGACAGAGAATGGCGGCACTGCGAAGCTCTACCTTTACAACCCCAACACGGGGCTCGGCGAGTACGTCGAGCATACAGGAGAAATTGATACCGGCACGACCCTCGGTCTGGAGATCAGTTCACATAGCTTCACCAATGACTATGGCCAAGAAACTTCAGCAGTCTACGTGCTCCAGGAATGGCACTACACGCTTGAGCTCTCTCCTGATCCGTCAGGCATTCTGACGGTCGTCGAAAATGAAGATGACGCCAACCCGCTTCGAGTAATGTATGGCATCCAAGACATTCAAATCGAAGTGGAGCTTGAAGACGGCACTGTCCAGAGCACCTTCGGCGCAGGAGACCTCTGGTCGCAAATTGCAGCGGTGCAAGTAACGCTATCGGGTTCGGAGACGGTGAAGGGAACGACAGTTACCAACAGTCTCGTTTCGCGCTTTTACCCGCGGAACGTCCTCTCGCTATAGGTGGTCCATGGTTGCAAAGTATCAACCGCTTCGTTCACAGCACGGCTTCGCCCTGGTCGCGGTGATGCTGCTTATTTCGGTGCTCTTGGCGATGCTCGGTGCGTATTCGACGTTGACGAGAGTGGAACTCGCGACATCCCGCGCCTCGGGACAAGGGGTTCGCGGATTCTACGCGGCTGAGGCCGGGCTGAATGTTCGGGCAGAGGCAGTACGCGCCCTCTTTACCGACTACAACTTCCCGACGGGAGTCAGTCCGGATTCGGCTACCGGTCCGTGCGAGGGGGCAAACACCGGGAGCGGTGACTTCGCCTGCCAGGAAGTCGCCCTCGGAAATCATCGCGCGGTGAGCTACGTCGAATCGGACCCGGCCAACCCGTATCAGATCACGGTGCCTCCGGGAGAGCGATACCAGAACCTTAGCGCGAACGAGTTCCGTTATTCCGTTATCTCTCGCGGTCTCAATTCTCGTGACGAAGTGGAAGCGATCCTGGAACTACGGTTCAAGAGTCGGCTTGTACCGATGTTCCAGTTTGCCGCCTTCTACAACAAGGATCTCGAGATCAACAACGGGCCTGATATGGCGCTTGCGGGTCCGATTCACACCAACGGCGATCTCTATTTGGGCCCGGACGGAAGTGATTTGGCCGTGTACGGGCAGGTCACCGTAAGCGGTGACCTGTATCGCGGTCGAAAAGACCAAATCGACTCCTGCCACGGCAATCTCTATGTCAGTTACCCGGCGCCGAGCCCCATCAATGTCGGCACTCCAAGCGGTTGCTCGATCGGCAACTGTCAGCTCAATGTGTGCAGCGGCAGTAATCGCTCTACCGTGACGCAAGCACAAATCAACAAATACAATGGGCTGATCCAGGTCGGTGTCCCCGAGCTGGAACTCCCGGAACCTGAAGAGTTTG
>JAGRAW010000630.1 GCA_020434415.1 Bdellovibrionales bacterium | reverse complement strand
GAGTAGTCGGGTCCTGCTGCAAGAAAGCGTTCAGTTCAGAATCGGTGGTGGCGCCGTCATTTATGTCGGTCCAAGTAGTGCCGTTGTCACTTGTCCAGTTCGAGCCGACATAAATTCTGTCAGCGGCATTCGGGATATCCACGAAGGTTATTTCGTTTCTACGGTGTCCCATGGGGGTAACATCGTTGAAGGTGGTCCCGCCATCGGTGCTAATCGCCACCAAATCCATTCCCGCGAGCACGACCACTCCGGGGTTCTCAGGATTCACACCCACCAACCGATAGTTTCCGCTGACGCCGGTGTCGGCCCAAGTTGCTCCGGCATCGATGCTCTTGAAAAGCAGTGCTGTGGCGTTGTTGCTGCCGAGGGCGAAAAAGACGTCGTCCGATGGACTTACCGCGATGTCGAGTACTTCGGTGATTGCTCCGCTGAGTGTGGTGGCAGTGAAGCTTGTGCCATTGTTCGAGCTTACATCGATCAGCCCGTCACGTCGGCCGATTAAAAGTCGATCGTGCCCATAGGCGATCGCCCGTGAAAAGTCGTTGTTGCCGTCGCTCGCTTCGAGCTGGCTCCACGACGCGCAGGCGTCTGTCGATTTGTAGGCGTCGATCCCGGCGATCATGTAGACGGTGTTCGGGGTTTCACCCTCGGCGACCGCGGCAATAGATCCGAAGTCGCTGCCGACCGGGGGGCCGCTCCAAGAGGTGCCGCCGTCAGTGGAACAAAAGATACCGGAGGGAGAGCCGAGGCCGGCGTAAAGGTTGCCGTTGGAGGCGACAACGAAGCCCTCCGCTTGTCCGCCATATATCGGTAGCGCACTCCGTTCGACGGCGCCTTGGGTACCCTCGAAGGCAGACTGAGCAAAGGCGTCAGCTACGAGAGCGCTGATCATTAAAGCAAAAGCGGCTAGGCGCGTCGGAATTCGAGAGTACGTGTTCATGGGCCGTTGTTCTCTACGCTGTGTTCTATGGTTGTCGCGGACCCGGCTGTGAGAGGTATCCCGCCTTTTTTGTCGCGTTTATGAAGCAGGAAGCTGAGTGCCGGTTGAAGTGGAAGATGCGCGCATTCCTCCAGGCGTCGCCGATAATTGCCTGCGTCATCTGACCTCATGCAATTCACATTAGAAAAATGAATGGACGGTGGAGCGGTGAGAAATAAGGGCGTGGACGTAGTAGTGTAATTTGTGAGAAGGCGTGGAGCGAGCTATTGCCGCTGGGCGACGATGCCCACCAAGCCCAAATAGCTTCTGCCCGGAGCTGAAGGCGCTGTCGCTACCTTCATAACGGTCAAGCCTTGAAGCAAGAGCAGCTCGGAGAGATGCTCTGTCGGAATTTCGAACGTCGGAAACTGCTGGGCACCCACGGTCCAGTATTTGGACTGCACAATCATCGACATGAAGAACGTGCCCCGCTCCGCCACAAGGCGGGTGATATTTCCCAGCACTCGCTCGAAGTCCTCTCGGTTGTCGGTGATGCTCTCGGGGCAGCAATGCACCGAGACGAGCGGGAAGCGTTGACC
>JAGRAW010000062.1 GCA_020434415.1 Bdellovibrionales bacterium | reverse complement strand
TGCAGACAGGACATGTTCAGGTCTCTGAGACTTTGTAGGGGAGACTTTGTAGGGGACTTGGGAGCGGTCGGAGCTAGCCCAAGAGTCGTTCGAGTTGCTTTAGCAGAGCGTTCTGTTTGATTGGTTTTACCAAGCGGGGTGTGCTGCGGAATTTTGGGGGGAGAACTGCTTCATCGTAGCCGGTGAGAAACGTGAAGGGAATTTTTCGGTCCTCTAGCTGCTCGGCAAGCGGGTACACCATTTCTCCGTTCAGGTTGACATCTAACACTGCGCAATCGACTTCGTGTTCTCCGAGCAGCCCCTGACATGCTGCAATGTTAGCTGCTGGACCAACAACCGAAAAGCCGGCATCGATGAGAGTCTCGGCAATATCCATCGCTACCAACACAGAGTCTTCAACCACGAGAACTCGCTTCCCTCGCAGAGGAGGACGTGGATCGGTCTTTTGCTCTTGTGCCTGCGCCTGGTGGACCATAGTCGTGTCTCCGCGTGTCTGCAGTTTCCGAAACATCGTTCTCGGAAGGCCCTTTCCGCCGAAAGACTACCATGTCCACAGTGCCGCTTCAAAAATAGTTGATGACGCACCTTGCGAATGATCAGTTTACACGTACGAAGCTACGAACCTCACTCTATATTTCGATTGACCCTCCCGAGAGCGCAACTGCTCCACGCGGCGGTTCTGAGCCGTTTCTTTCAGATCACGCAGATCACGTCTCGCAAAGGTCACCGCTGCCTGGCGCTGAGTTGCTCCGCCTGCTCCGCATTCACCGCAGCATCTTGTCCTTCGCGACTTGCCTTACCCGCTGACTGCGTCTGCTTTCCAGGTACCTGCGTGGCGAACACAGCTATAAGTAGCACTGCGATCACCGCGACACAGATTAGGTAGATAATGTACCCCATCGCTTTCTCCGTTAGCGCTTTAATACACTGCAGACTAGCGTTAACGGATGGTGGATGCCGTGATGTTGCTCATCGGCTCCGGCCACGATAGCGGTTGATGAGTCATTGCAGCGCCGCTCGACGCGTCTGTCAAATCAAATAGTGGCTGCGCGAACTCATTGGACGGGCACGTGCTGATCAACCGCGATCGCAACCACTTGAGCATTGTCCTCGACACCGACAAGACTGAGCGAAAGCGTTCCGTCCTGGACCGGCACATCGAATGTCTTTTCCACCGCTGCAAACGGGCTTGTTTCCGAGAGGATATCGAACGCCGTGAGCACCGGCATATCCTCCAGTTCCACTCTAAAAATTCGTTGTCCCGGTGCGCTCCAGAAGAGTTCCGAAAAGTATAGGGTCACGCGATACGTTCCCGGCGGCACGGCCAGCTCATACTGGAAGTGCCCGGTTGACGAATCTGCGAAGTATTCGCTCTGAAAAAGAGGGTCCTCGTCAGTATATAGAATGGGTTCTGCGACCGTCGCGAGATTCCCGCCGGTGAATCCTACCCCTTGCGCGGCCCAGGTAGTGCCCTGCGCATCCAGATAGGGTGCAGTGCTACCGGCATTGACACGGACTATGGGCGTCAAGTCGACTGCGGGGAGGCCGATCCCTGTTAGAGATATCACATGAGGACTTCCTTCGGCATTCGAGGTGACAACAACTTCTGCCTCCCTGACACCTTCTCCGGTCGGAGTAAAGATGATCGGCAACACCGGAGCTACGTCGGCGTCGACCGTCAACGGAAGTGAGCTCCCGATGTATCGGTAGTCTGTCGCTGCCGGGCCTTGAATAGTGATGTCGGCAATCCTGACCGGATCGCTACCATCCTGCCCTTCAGTAAGCAGAGCGACTTCCAGCGGCAAGGTCGGTTCCCCGATAGCGCTCCCCGAAAAGTCGAGTGTCGTAGCTCGAAGCGTCACAGACGGAATGAAGGGCTGACCCACATCTTCGGTAATCTCGATTGCGGAGATCTTTGGGTTTTGCGTGACCTTTTGCAAGTCGATATTCAGCACCCCATCATCCACCGCCACAGGAAAGCGGCGGACGAGCTTTGCATCGCTACCAATCTCGGCAGCGATGTCAAGGTCGTCTATCACCAACGCTCCTTCGCTACTCACGTCAAAAACTCGCTGTCCGGGCATGTCATAGAAAATCTCCGCAAAGTGCAGCGCAACGATATACTGTGCCGGCTCATCAGGCACGTCGATCGCATATGCCAGCGTAGCTTCCTCTGTGTAACGCTCCGTCTGGTACAACACGTCGTCCTCGGTGCCTGCGATTGGCTCCGCGGTACTATGCGCTTCGCCCCCCACAAACTGCTGATCGGCTAGCCACGTCCGGCCCTCGGTATCTACAAATTCATCGCCTCCGGCGTTGATGCGAATAGCGAAAACGGCTTCCCCTCGTAGCGAAATAACGAGCGGGTCGCTCTCGTCCTGCACCTCGACGAGCATTTCCGCTTCGACAGGTTCGCCGCCAGTAGCAGCGAATTGGACCGCTACTTCTTGCCCCTGACCGGGATTGACGGCGAGCGGTACCTGAGTGTCATCAGCAAGCGTGAAGGCATCGGAGCCGGAAAACATGATACCGGATACGTTCACCGGTGCCGTGCCGGAATTTTGAAGAAGCACTTTTGCGGAACTCACTCCTCCACCAATTTCGTCTCCGATGACTAGTGACGCAGGTAACGCAGAAAGCCCTCCTCCAGAACTCGAACTGGAGCCTGAGCTGCTCGACGAACTGCTACTCGAGGACGTGGAGCTAGAGCTGCTGGATGAGCTTGAAGAGCCGGATGAAGAAGATGATGAACTGGAGCTTCCGCTCGACGAAGATCCGACCATACCGGTAGAAGCGCTCTCAACTGAAGTCGGTATGTTCATGATATAGCCGATTCGTCCCGCGACATGGGGGAAGACTCGGATGAGCTCTGCCTGGGTCGGCCCGCTTGCTTCGGCAATCTCTTGCTGCAGCAGCCCGACGAAGTTTGGCCCCACTCGTTCATGAATCGGCACATCCAAAGTGCCTCCGAGAGGTACTGAGAGGCTCGCCCCCCCCTCAAGCCGCTGGCCTTCCGGACCGAACACCTGCAGCGCATAAGTGGCAGCTGAATTCTGTTCACCTTGCGCTGCAAGCGGCACCGCAGTTTTAAACCAATTGAATGCTCCGACGAACGTATTCACTGCGGCGCTCACAGTCGCTCCTGCGTCTGCTTGCACCGGTCGGGCTTGTGCGGCGTATGCCCACTCAAGTTGAGGAATGGTCTCGGGCGTCAAGTGGCCGTAGTAGACACTTTGCACGAGCAACTTATCCTCGTCAGACGGGTCCGTCTTCGTGCATCTCGCACGGAAAGAGCCGACATTGCTAAGACCGAGGTCGGCGTTCAGATAAAAATGGTGCTGTGAAAAGGGGTCCAGCATTACCTGCTCTCGCCTCAGCTCGGCTCCTGCTTGATCGCGCACCTCAACTTCGATCGTAAGAGTTTCACCACTGATATTGGCGACCTCGCCCCAATTGGTGGCCGGGTCCATTGTGCTTGCCGGCAAGACTCCCGGCGTGCACGACCCCTTCAACGCATCAAGCGCGAAGGCGAAGCGAAACGAGCCATCCTCGTTTTGACTGAACCGGTTAAGATAGGCGGCATACGGTTGATCCGCAGTGTCGGGCACGATGCGATAGATCCCGACAACCTGGCCCTGCTCATGCCCGAGGGGGAAATCGAGCCGCTGTCCTGGAGCTAACTGCTCAACTCGAAACGAATGCTCCTGATCAAGAGTCCCATCTTGCGTGTAGACTTCGACACTTGCAGAGAAAGGTGCTGCGTCGACGTCAGGGTTCAGCACGGAAAGCCAATTGTAGACGGGGACGGTCCCTTGGGCTGGATTGAATGAATTATAGATACCAGCGGTTGTTCCCGTGTCGAGTTGAAGAAATGGAATGGCAAAAGCGTACTCGACCGGCTTTGGAGCGCCCGGAGGCAGGAATCGGTAGAAAGCGGTGAGGCCGTTTAGCCGGACAACAGACGCATCCTGTCCCGCTGCGGCGGTGATGCGATAGATTCCATGAGTATCAGTGACAGCGTACTTGTTAAGGTCAATGTGCGTGGTTCCCAAGGCCGGAAGACTGAAGCGTTCGGCCCCCAGGTCAACACCGAAGCTCGACTCGAGCTCCAACACCAAGTCAACTTTTTGCTCAGTCAGGTTGTTCACTTCGACGACTAGTGTGTGCTCGTTGAAGCCGTTCCAGACGCCGACGTAGGGAGTGTCGGCAATTGCGGGCGGCACCAGCGACAGAACCGCGAGAAACGATAAAAGAGAAATTCGGACGGCTAAAGGACAAGACGTGGGGGCGAAAGACATGGGGCCAATTCTCCTCGTGAACAGCAGCAATCACTTAGGCCCCCTCGAAGCAACCCTCCGAAAGACACCCGCTCGACAGAGCTCTTAGCAACGTCGAACATCGTCTCGTATGATGTGTCTTAGGAATGTCGGGGAAGAGAACGCATCCGTAGTGCTGCAACGATACAACGGTTCACGACCGGCTCGTCCAGCGCAGACCCGCAGCACAGAGCCCAACTCAGGGCTTGCGGCACCGGTTGTCGCCCGTACGTCAACACCCGGAAAAGGGGAGACAAAACCCTTCTCGTCTTGCCTGATCTTGGTCATTTCGAAATAATTTTACTCGGTCCTGCAACGAGCTTTTTGCGAGGAACATCTTACCAGCATGCCGTGGAGATCGGGCATCGCTGCAAGCAAAGGAAGTGTCCGACGATGAATCCGCTTTGGACGGTTCACCGCAGAAACTTCGTATAGCGTACCTCGGCTTAGGACTGTTTTGTCACCGAACCCACATTCTTGGGATAGTGCAGATGAGACGCGCGCGTCGGGTTAATCAGATGGTTGTCGAAGGTGGTTTTCTCGCCCTTACCGCGGTATCTCCGACAACAACCCGATGCGATTCCGATCGGTCGCTCTCACAATCTCCTCGGCCTTCAAGAAACCTCGTAGACCGGAATCTGATCTGGAAGACTGTTTTCGCGTTCGTGACAAGCATCGCGCTGTTGCTCGAATCGGGGGCAAGCCCTGCCTACGCTATAGATCCTGCTTTCAGCTCAGTTGTAAGTTCCCGTTTTGCGCTCTATGTGGAAGAGACGGGGCAATCCCCGACCTATGACAGCAAATATGCAAGCGAGGTCGCGCATGATGCGATGGAGATACTCACTTCGGTAGACAAGGAATTGGCCCCGATACTCGCCGGTCGACCAGTGAGCAGAATCATCGTTCGTTTCCTGTCTGAGGACTCTTTCTATCGGCAAACCTCAGCACCCACCTGGACTAGCGCGCTATTCAGTCGCGGCGAAATTCGGATTCCGGTCTCCAGTCGAGATCGACTTCACCCTGACGAACTTCGGCGGACTCTTCGCCACGAATATATCCACGCCGTTATCGCGCAGGTAAGCGACTTCCATTGCCCCGCGTGGCTCGACGAAGGTCTCGCCCAGTTAATCGAAGGGCGTTACAATCCGAAACTGGTTCCGGCACTGCGCACGCTAATCCGGACGCAAGACGCTTTTCCCCTCCACCAACTCGAACGGGGCTTTACGGAGCTGGATGCCGCAGACGTTCCGGCCGCATATGCCCAATCGTTGTTCGCCGCCCAGCTACTCCTTGAGCACTTCGGCTTACCGCGCGTACTGAACTACCTGGACGAACTCCAACAAGGGCTATCGTGGAAAAGGTCTTTCGAGAGAATCTTTCGGGTAAGTATTGCCGAGTTTGAAGCAGAGTTGAACGAGGCTATTCGCCAGTGGGCAGCTTCAGGTTCGACGGAGCTAATCTGGACAGCCCCCCCTATGAGCGCTCACACTAGGAGCAAAGGCGTCCCGCTTGAAGCTCCGGAGGCCAACACGATCCGAGCCAGGATGCGTTAGTATTCCACAGGGCTAGTCCACTCCTCTCTTCGATTGCAAGAGCCCTTCATGCTCCCTCACCTCTGACTTTACATGTCGTGCGGCAGTGCGACGGTTGATCCTGATCATGACCTTGGCGCAACGCGACGGCTAGTATCGGCTGTGAGCGGAACAACTCGCGATGGAGCGGGTGGGGATCCTGAGAAGCGACAGTTGTCTGCTCTTGTTGCGCAGTCAATAATCATTGTGAGCTCAGTAAATAAATTATATGCCGCGAGATACAAAAGGCCGTCGGCCAACTATTGTAGTGACAGGGGCGTCGGCCGGGGTTGGCAGAGCCACGGCGCGGATGTTCGCGAAGAAGCAGGGTGCACGTCTGGCGTTACTTGCCCGTGATGAACGTCGCCTCAAGAAAACAGCTGACGAAGTACGCGTTCTGGGCGGTGAGGCCATGGTGCTACCGCTCGATGTCGCAAACGCTTCCGCCGTCGATGATGCCGCTGCCGAAGTAGAGCAGCAGCTTGGACCCGTCGATATCTGGGTGAACAATGCGATGGTATCGGTTTTTTCGCCGATCAGGCGAATATCTCCAGAGGAATTCAAGCGGGTCACGGAAGTTACCTACCTAGGCCAGGTGTACGGAACTCTCGCAGCATTGCGACGCATGCTCCCGCGCGACCGTGGCACTATCGTGCTGGTCGGGTCTGCGCTCGCATTTCGGGGCATACCGCTTCAGGCGCCATACTGTGCGGCCAAACACGCCGTAAAAGGCTTCGCCGATAGCCTCCGGGCGGAGCTGCTGCACGATGGTAGTCGCGTTAAAGTAAGCTCTGTGCACCTTCCCGCGCTGAACACACCGCAGTTTGATTGGGTGAAAAGCCGACTCAAAAACCAAGCACAACCGGTGCCGCCCATTTTCCAGCCGGAGGTCGCAGCCCGCGCTATTTGCTGGGCTTCCCTCCACCCGAGACCGGAACTCCTCGTTGGCGGCTCGACGCTACGAGCAGTCCTGGCAAGCAAGCTGTTGCCTCGAGTCGTGGATTACTACTTGGCTAAAACCGGTTACCGATCCCAGCAGACCGATGAGCCTGAAACAGAACAGCGAGAAGGAAATCTTTGGGAGCCTGTTCCCGGCCCCTACGCAGCCCACGGTCGATTCGATGCTCGAGCAACTTCTTTTAGCCCACAATTGTGGATGAATACGCACCGCACATCGACAGCCGCTATCGGCGTCGCGCTTGGAGCGGCCGCCTATGCTCTTGCCAGTCGAACACGACACGACCGCAACGGAGTCGCCCGGTGAATGGCACATTCGGCAAAGTGAGACCGCTAAGATTCCCGGCCTATGCGCGCGTTGCGTGCTTCTTCAGCCTCGTTCTCTTCGCGGGAAACAGCATTAGCTGCGCTCCGACGCGAGCACCAGTCCCACCGGGAGAGATTCCGTCTACCGAGCGACTGGAGCCGGGTGACGTCGAGGCCGGCGTGCAGGCGCGCCAAGCGCTTACCGAACAGTTCCCCATTTCAGACGATCCAGTCTATCGGCAGCGAGTTGACCGAGTGGTGAAGCGCCTCCTCGCAGCGACCGACTCCAAACAGGAGTGGCAGGTAACGGTGCTCGATGGCGATGAAATTGTAAACGCCGCTGCCACTCGCGGAAACCAGATCTTCGTCTGGAGCGGGATGTTGCAAAAGGTCGACAGCGAAGGGGAACTGGCGGCTGTTCTCGCTCATGAAGTTGCCCATGTGCTGGCAGGCCACGTAGTTCCGGACCAGGCGGAGCTTTTTAATCGAATGCTCGCTCAGCTGGCAGGTGCGGCAACGGGAGCGCTCGCTGCCAAGCAATCGCCGGGGCTGGCAAACGTTGCCGGCGGCTTGGCCGAGAAGACGGTCCAAGGAGTAATCGTCAATCCCTACACCCAACGCATGGAACTGGAGGCCGACACGATCGGTCTGTTCCTGATGGCGGACGCAGATTACGATCCCCGCGCCGCGCTCGATTTTTGGCGAGACTCCGGGAGCTCGACATCAAAGGTAGCCGCTTTCTTTTCCACGCATCCGCTTTCGAGTGAGCGGCTTCAGCGTCTAGAGAGGTATATACCCGAGGCGCTCGCTCGGTATCATCGTTGACCCACTTGCGAACACAAGCCGTACGTGCGTTCCCGTATCTGTCGCGGCTGACCTGATGCAGATCATACCGCATCGCGCCTAATTCGGGCTTCCCTTGCCTGACCTGCCTCAAGGTTCATACGGTCAACGCACAATTGGTAATGCGAGGTCGCGACATGGCTCGGCTGCCGCTCCTTCGAGCTTTCTTACTGTCTGCGGTCTTGCAGTGCCTCTACGCTTCTGCTGTCGATGCTGAAGAAGCAGCACTTGACATCGACATTGCCCACACGTCCATCGAAGACTTGATCAACATCGAAGTCACGACGGTGCTCCGGCGCGGAGAACCCTACTTTCGCTCGCCCGCTGCGGTGTCAGTCTTGACTGGCGAACAGATTCGACGCTCAGGAGCGTTGACAGTTCCGGAAGCCTTGCGGCTGCTCCCCGGGGTGAGCGTTTCCCGGATCGATGCCAATAAGTGGGCTGTCAGTATTCGTGGATTCAACTCCCGAACGGTGTCGAAGCTGCTCGTCTTGGTGGACGGGCGAAGCGTCTACAACCAACTGTTCGCCGGTGTGTTCTGGGAAGCGCAGGACGTCCTGCTTGACGATGTCGACCGCATTGAAGTCATCCGGGGCCCGGGCGGTTCCCTGTGGGGCGCCAATGCGGTCAATGGCGTAATCAACATCATCACCAAGACTGCTCAGGATACTCAGGGCGGGCTTTTCTCGGGCGGGGGAGGAAACGAGGAGCACGGATTTGCTCATGCTCGCTACGGCTGGCAGCCATCCGAACAGTGGGCAATCCGCACCTACGCAAAGTATCTGAATCGTGACGAGGGGTACCTCCACGACCGCGAAGAACACGACCGGTACGAGATCTTTCGCTCCGGATTTCGCGCCGACCGAACGGCCGAAGAGCAACAGTCAACCCTGCTGGGAGAGTTTTACTTCGGGGATGCGGGCGAACCATTCAACGACGGTGGCCAAGAGGTCGGCCTGTCCGGCGGCTCCTTGCTCGGCAGGCTTCAGTGGACGACCGAGAAGGCGGCCTCTGAACTCCAGGCGTACTACGACTATTATCGCTACGACTCCCGGGCGTTGGTTGAAGACCGACACACCTTCGATGTCGAGCTCGACCGTCGATGGCAGTATCTCCCGAACCACTCACTCTATTGGGCGCTCAATTACCGTATCACGACGGACGATATTCTGCCGGGACCCGTAATCGCAGTGGTCCCTCGAGCAAGAACTGACAATCGCGTAACCACATCGCTCCAAGAGGAATGGGCGATAGTACCGGAAAGGCTCTCGCTTATTGTAGGAACGAAGCTTGGCTACAACGACTACACCGGTATCGAAGTGCAGCCGAATGTAAGAATCGCCTATACCCCTTCTGACCGCCATACTTTTTGGGGTGCGATATCTCGAGCAATCCGCGCACCATCTCGTTTGGAGGACGATATCATTGTTCCCGACACTCTTCAGGGGAACAAGGACTTTCACTCGGAAGAGCTCCTCGCCTACGAACTGGGCTACCGAGCACGACTTTGGGAGGAAGTGAGCTTCGAGATTGCTTCTTTCGTGTATGACCAAGAAAACCTCGTTTCGATAGACGAGGGCAAAGTTGGAAATAATATCCACGGCGATGCATACGGCGGGGAAATTGCCGTCAATTACGTCCCCACACCATGGCTTAGATTCAATGGCAGCTACAGCTACGTGCAGCTTGATTTGAAGCTGGATCCGGACGGTGCGGATCGTGCTCAGGTGGTGCGGCAGGATGAGGCGGACCCTGAGCATCAGTTTGTACTGCAGACGTCAATCGACTTCGCAGAAAATTGGGAGTTAGATGTCGGTGCTCGCTATGTCGATCGCCTTTCATCCCGGGATGTTCCAAGCTACACGGCCGCACATTTCCACCTCGCTTGGGATGTCAGTCGGCAGTTGCAAGTGTCTCTCGTAGGCGAGAATCTTCTTGATGCTCATCACTTTGAGCAGAGCGGTGGTCTCGCCACGCAGGTGGAGCGTAGCCTCTACGCTCGGCTCCGCTGGAGATATTGAGGGTTGACCGCATTGCTCGCACTACGCTCTATTCTTGCGCGAACTTGCTGCATCATCCTGACGTTTGTCTGGTCAGAACTGCTGCTTGCCTCCTCAGCGGCGGCAGAGCGTCCTTCACTGGAGTATCAGGTGAAGGCCTCGTTGCTGTTCAACTTCCTGTCGTATATCGAGTGGCCGGCCGACGCCTTCACCGATGACTCCGTCGACCTTTTTCTCTGCGTGGTAGGTTCAGATCCGTTCGGAGTCGCGCTCGAAGCAGTCGATGGCGAGCTGGTGCGTGGTAGGCGGCTTACCGTGCTTCGGCTTGCGGCAATGGAGTCGCCGGAAAGTGCCCGTTGCAACGCCGTTTTCTTCAGTGCTTCAGCCTCGGAGAACGTTGCCCATACCTTACCATATCTGCGTCGGCGACCGGTGCTAACGGTAAGCGACCAGCTCGGATTTCTCGCGCAAGGGGGTATGATCGAGTTCCTGATCACCGACAAGAAAGTTCGCTTCCGTGTGCGGCCGGAAGCTGCAAAACGTGCACGCCTAGCGTTGAGCTCGCATTTGCTCCGTTTAGCTGAAAGCGTAATCACGGACTAGATTTCGTCCCGCCTATGAAAAACCCGACCCCGACTACCAGTCCGAGCCCCAGAAATCGAGCGTGGGGTTCGCGGCGCAGTCCACAGCTTCCCGTTTCGAGGCCCGCTCTACCCACGGCGTTGTCACGAACCATTCCAATCCGCCGTAAGCTTTTCTCCTTTGCGGCCGTGATTGGCGTCGTCATTGTGCTCGTTGTCGGATGTACGACAGCAGCTCAATATTGGTTCACGTCAAAGCGTGCACTCGAACGTGAGCTGTTTACAGTCGCGGACATTATCGGAAGTAACGTGGTAGCTGCACTCACGTTCAGGGACCATCAGGCAGCACAGGCGACTCTACACAGCTTGGAACGGCTTCCGTCGGTTCACACCGCCGTCATTTATAGCCACGAAGGAAAGGTGCTCGCCTCCTATACGCGAGCAGGCGCCTCTCTTGCCGTGCCTCTGGAGATTCCGAGACACCGCCGTAGCACTTCCTCCGCTCGATCTGCTGAAGTGTTCACGCCGATTGAATTTGAAGGAGAGACTATCGGCTACCTGTACCTGCAAAGCGGTACCGAAGCGATGTTTCAGGAGCTTCGCACGCAATTGCTACTGATGGCATTGCTCCTCGCTTTGGCGCTGCTGACGGCGGGCGTCATTGCGGTTCCCCTCCAGCGTGCGATAGCTGAGCCGATCTTGCGCCTTCGGGCTGTGGCAGAGCGAATCACACGTGAAGAGAACTACCAGATACGGGCTTCCAGCGAACCACTAGATGAAATTGCTGCACTTGCGACTTCATTTAACGAACTCATTGAACGGGTTGAAAAGCGTGAAGCAAGTTTGCGTCAAAGCCAGGGTGATCTACGTGAGCTCAACGAGGCCTTGCGCAGAAGCAACGCCGAGCTAAGCGAATTCGCTCACATTGCGTCGCATGATTTGCAGGAACCGTTGCGAAAGATTCAGACGTTTGGCGATCGATTGAAAGTGAAGTGCGGCCCCGAACTGAGTCCTGACGCTATGCGGTATCTTGAACGGACGGATGCTGCGGCGGGCCGGATGCGAAACTTGATCGACGACCTACTTGCGCTGTCGCGAGTTATGGCAAAAGGCAAGGAATTCGGAGCGGTTGAACTGCGGCCTTTACTCCTCGAAGTGCTCGATGCCCTGAGCGAGCGAATACGTGAGGAGTCGGCGGATGTACAGTGCCGGGAGTTACCTACCGTGTACGGCGATCGGTCACAACTTTTCCGTCTTTTTCAGAATCTCATTGGCAATGCCTTGAAATATCACCGACCTGACATTGCGCCGAAGATCGTGATTTATGCCGAGCAAGATGCTGCGTCTCCGACTTCCGAATTCACGACGATTCTCATCGAAGACAACGGAATCGGGTTCGACCAGCAATATGCGGAACAGATATTCAAGCCATTTCACCGCCTTCACTCGCGCGAAGCATATCCCGGAACAGGTATCGGGCTCGCCATCTGTCAGAAGATTGTGGAGCGGCACGGGGGAACCATCGCTGCTCGCGGAGTGGAAGATCGTGGTGCTTGTTTTTTACTACGGCTGCCGGTCACCGGACACCATATGCAAACCAGGAGCGAGGCTGCATGATCACGATAGTGCTGGCAGACGACGATAGCGATGACCGGGAGTTGGTGCGCGAGGCCTTCGACGAGAACCGTCTTTCAAATCCGCTGGTGACCGTCCGGGACGGCCACGAATTAATGGAGTATCTGCGCAACGAGGGTGCCTTCCGCGACCGCGAACGGTATCCTCGTCCGGGTCTGATTCTGCTTGATTTGAACATGCCACGGAAGGATGGGCGCGAAGCGCTAGCCGAAATTAAGGCTGACCCGGACTTGAGGAGCATTCCCGTCATAGTACTTACTACCTCACAGGCAGAACAAGATGTGCTGGAATCTTACGACGTGGGCGCAAACTCGTACATCAGCAAGCCGGTGACCGTAGAAGCACTGTTTCACGTGATTCGAATTCTCGGGCGATACTGGTTCGAGATCGTAGATCTCCCGATGCATGGAGGTTCCCGTTGAAACCTCAGCTGGCAGTCCTACTTATTGATGACGATCCTGATGACGTACTACTTACTCGCGAAGTACTCGACGAGGTACGGGACTTCGAGCTTGTTCTCGAAGTCGCCTCAGATTACCCCTCGGCGCTTGCGGCGTTTCGAGATAACCGCCACGACGTGTACTTGCTGGACTACCGCCTTGGTCACCGAAGCGGATTGGAACTGCTCGACGAGCATATACCGAAAGGTCCGGTAATTATCCTCACTGGACAATCGGACGCCGGCACCGATGTCATTGCCCTGCAGTCGGGGGCCGCGGACTATTTAGCGAAAGATCGGCTAACAGCGGACATACTCGCTCGGACAATACGCTATGCAATAGAGCGACGTCGTTTTCAACAGTTATTGGAGGAGAATCAAGAGCGGCTCAATGTCGCGCTCCGGTGTTCCGGCGTTGGGACGTGGACGTGGAATCTGCATGAAGACAAAGTGATTTGGGATGCACAGTTGTGTCAACTCTTCGGTATCGATCGCTTTGCCGCCCCGGACACGGTGATCCAGATGCTGCGCTACGTTCACGAGGAAGACAGAGAGCGGCTCGCTAGGGCTTTTGCAGAGTGCACCAGCTCATCTTCACCGCTCGACACCGAGTTTCGTACTGTCTCCGACGAGACGCGGATGGAGCGTGTGATAGCGGTGCGGGGCAATTGCTTTTCCGATGCCAGCGGCGTTCCCATTCGATTTGCCGGTGCCTGTTGGGATGTCAGCGAAAAGCATCGCGACGATGAGCATCGTGAGCTCTTGCTCGCGGAACTTGATCATCGGGTCAAGAACACCCTACAACTCGTGCTCGCGGTGGCTCGGCAAACCCTTCGACGCACCATATCGCTCGAACAGTTTATCGAGGCGTTCGAAGGGCGTATCGAGGCACTCGCGAACATGCACAGCTTACTGACTCAGACTCAGTGGCATGGAGTTGCGCTCGCCGATATGGTGGAGCTTTCGCTTCGACCATACCGCGGGGAACCGACCGATCCGGTTTCAGCAGTCGGGCCGAAAGTAACTGTCCCTCCAGCCGCGGCACAGCTACTTTATCTCGTGCTGCACGAGCTTTCGACGAATGCGGTGAAGTACGGATGTCTCTCGCAGTCAACGGGCATTCTCTCCGTGCTCTGGAAGATAGAGGCAGAGAACGAGCAACGAGAGCTTGTGCTCGAATGGAAGGAGCGCGGGGGCCCACTTGTCTCGGCACCAAAGCGGTTCGGCTTCGGTACCCGACTTATCACTCAGACCCTTCAATATGAATTGAACGGATTGGTCGACCATCGGTTCGATCCCGAAGGGGTATCGTGCATTCTACGTATTCCGCTCTCATGACAAGGTGCTCCTCTTCTTTGCCACGTAGCGCTGCGGCAGTACCGCTCCGCGCCATTGCCAGGGCCTCGCTTTCACCAACTGATCCTCATCATGCGGAAAATCAGAAAGCTGATTTAGCTGTCGTTGATGAACTTTCTACCGAGCCAGGCTTCCACGTTCGCCGTGGAGACGGATGCGATATTCCTTGCGCTGCTGGGGCTCACGGTGTTCTTCACCTCTCTCGTCTTCGGCCTCATCGGCTATTTTTGTTGGCGGTATCGAGCCGGCCGTGTCGCTGACCGAACGTCACCGCCACATGGCAATCGGAAACTTGAGAGCGGCCTGACGGTCGTCTTACTACTGTTGTCACTTGTCGTCTTCTTCTGGGCGGCAACTCACTATGTTCGCCTATTTGACGTCCCGGACGATGCGGAGCCGATATTTGTCGTCGGCCGCCAGTGGATGTGGCAAGCCTATCACCGCAATGGCCGACGAGAGCTCAACCAACTGCACCTTTCCTCCAAGAAGCCGGTTCGCCTCTACCTAGTCTCGGAGGATGTCATCCACAGCTTCTTCGTGCCTGCATTTCGGATAAAAATCGACGTGCTACCCGGACGCTACACGCAGGTGTGGTTCGAGCCGACACG
>JAGRAW010000629.1 GCA_020434415.1 Bdellovibrionales bacterium | reverse complement strand
GCCGCGTTTCACGGCGTAAATAGCGGCACTACTGTGCCACTCGAGCGGTTGGAGCGTTTCGAGGTTTCCCGACCAGGCGTAAATCGCTGACTCGTTCGTTCCACCATCGATCCAGATGTCGTAGATATCTTGCCGATGCACAGCGATATCGACCTTGGAGAGCGGGCTCCAGCGGGTTGCAAGAATCTGGTCGTTATCGACGGCCGTGTTAAACCGGCGCTTGTTTTGGTGATACTGCAGGGGCAGTACTTCGTCGGCGTTCGGAACCAGCCATGCCAAAACGGCGAGTAGTGCGAGCGTCGCGCCGCGCATCGTTCGCTGCTCGGGACGAGCGAGACAGAGCGCAGCCAGTGCCGCACACACTGCTGCGACCACGACCGTGCCGACGCCTCCGGCATACGGGATAACCGGAATCAAAGCCAGCGAGCCTGCCGCAGCACCAAGCAAGTCTACCCCATAGAGCCGAGCGCTTCTTGCCGGATACGAAGAAAGGAGTTCGGCAATGAGCAGACCCGCGAAGAAAAACGGCACGACGAGCGCGCCATACCACAACGCGAGCTTCAGAAAGTTGGACGAGTCTTCATGGAAGTTCCACATTTGAAAGGGCACGTTTACAACGGTCCAATACGCGCCGAGAATGGCTACCGCGACTATCAAAGCAAGTAGTGAGAGGTTCGCTCGTCGATTCACCACTGCACGCGGACGGAGCGCGAGATAGACTCCGGAGAGACCGAAGCCGAACAGCGCAGTGCTGACAACCATGAAGGCAAGGTGGGCCCAGAGGATGACGGCGAAGATGCGGGTCAAGGCCAGTTCGAATAGCAACACGGACCCGGCGATCAAAAAGATACCGGCGTAATCGCTAAGGCGAGGGAGGCGTGCGGGAGCCGCGAACGTTTGTCGCTCCTTGGTCGGCTCAGGGGAGAATTCTACCTTTCGTTGAGCTTGGGCTCCGCGCGTCATCATTCCTCCAGTAGTTTCTTGTAGTCAGTACCCCGCAACTGGCCATTTTTTACGATTGCCGTCAAGAACTGAGCGAGGTGAGGCGGGAATTGCTTGCCCGCAGTTCGTCAAGGCATGCCATAGTTCTCCCTAATCGCTCAATGAATCCCTGAACGGCGGCCCTCGATGATCCGCTTTCAGTGGTAGCATCGTGAACTGCTGCGCTATAGTCCGCGAGTGAATTCTGAAGCGCCTGGCCAGCATCGAGACGAGAGAAGAAGCGAAGGACTTGCGACGACATGTCGCTATGTCGTTGGGGCAGGTCTTGCCGCCGTGCCGTTGCTGCCGATCGGATTGTGGACCCTCTCGGGCTGGATGTTCCAGGCAGTTTGGGCGGTTCATGTACTGTTACAGGGAGCAGCTCTCGTCGTCGCCGGCAGGTATCTTCTCGCCTGTTGTCGGAGTCTTGGTCGACGATCATTGTGGTATGCGTTCCCTGCGGCAGTGTTCGTTCTCCTCCTTGTCCTGTTCAGCGCTCTTCCGGTTACCGCGAGAGACGCGCTGATTTATCATCTTGCGGTGCCAAAGCTGTGGATTGCCGAGGGACGTA
>JAGRAW010000628.1 GCA_020434415.1 Bdellovibrionales bacterium | reverse complement strand
CTCAAGGCTGGACCAAAGAGCAGGTGCTGGAGAACTATCCCCAGCTCACTCAAGAGAGCCTCCAGGCGGTTTTCGCCTACAGTGCCGCGCACCTCAAGGACGAAGATACCTTCATTTTTTCGGACGGAACTACGGGATGATATTTCTCGCCGACGAGAATTTCCCCTGCGCTTCCGCCGCGGACCGCCGATTCTCCGCAGTATCGCACAAGGTACGGATGAAGTGTTCGGAAAACTGCCGTGAATGCGCGATTGTCAAAACGTCGATCCGATTCGCCCCGGCTTCGGCCAGCGCGCGACTTGCTTCGAGTGCACTGGAGCCGGTGGTTAGTAGATCGTCGACCAGCAAAATGTGGCGCTCTGCGACCGCGCTCGTGCATGCCGTGAAGCGACTCCGCACGTTCGCTAGGCGACCGGCTGCGGTAAGTCCGGCCTGTGCGGCACGTTTGCCGGTGCTACTGAGTGCGCGAAATGCGAAGGGGTAGTTCGTCGCTTTAGCCAGTGCGCGGGCGAGTAGATCGGTGTGCGAATAGCCGCGGCTTCGAAGCCGTTCGGCGGAAGAGGGGAGCGCGACGATGGCATCCGGAGCACAGTGTTGAATAAAGCCGGTTTCGCTTACGGTTGCCGCGAGGTAGTTCGCCATCCTTCGCCCTCCTCCGTATTTGAACCGTTTGAGAATGCGCTCCACCGATCCTGCGAAGGGATAGAGGGCGTGCACTCGGCCGATGTAAGGCGGAAGGAGTAGGCACACCAAACAAGTGCCGTCAGCAGCGCACCAGCGCTTCGCTGCATGACAACGGGAGCAATGCTCGTTAAACGGGGAAGGCTCTGTCGGCAAGGGAAGCGAGCAAGTACTACACACTAACCCGCGGGCAGCCGGTAGATCGTGAAGTTCCGTGCCGTTCAACGCTGTGCGGCAGACTGCGCAACACGGCGGGTAGAACAGCTCGCCGGTAACACGACAGAACTCGCGTACTAGCATTGATCACACTTCCACACTTCGACTCCCCGCAGGAGCGAGCAAACGCCGCTAGAGCCCTACCAGCGATGTACCGGTCATCTCGGCAGGTTGCGCAACACCGAGCAATGCCAGCACGCTAGGAGCCACATCGCAGAGTGCGCCGCCCGAGCGAACCGACGCTTTTTCGAGGCCCGCGCCGTAGACGATAAACGGTACGGGATGCATCGTGTGATACGTGTGCGGTTCACCTGTTTCATAGTCGATCATTTGGTCGGCGTTGCCGTGATCCGCGATGATTATCGCAGCCCCGTGACGGGTATCCAAAGCCGAAAGCACCCGGCCCAAGGAGCGGTCGACCGTTTCAACGGCTTGCACGGTCGCAGCGAAATCGCCCGTGTGACCGACCATGTCACAGTTGGCGAAGTTCAAGATCGCCACATCAAAGCTCTGCTGCTCCAGCTCAGCCAAAAGCCGATCGGTCACTGCGACAGCGCTCATTTCCGGCTTTTTGTCGTATGTCGGAACATCGCGAGGAGAAGCGACTAGCGCGCGCTGTTCGTCCCGGCAAGGTGTTCCTTTCCCGCGGTTGAAGAAAAAGTCCACTGGAGAA
>JAGRAW010000627.1 GCA_020434415.1 Bdellovibrionales bacterium | reverse complement strand
GGTTTGGTTCGTATCCGCTAAGCCAGTTCGCAACGCCCGAGTTACGTCGTATTTGCATCGTTGGCAACCGTGGCCGGATGGGCCGATGGTTTACGGAGTTTTTTACTCGCGCGGGACTTTCGGTTGGCGGTGTCGACGTCGAGGATGTTGACAGACTTTCCAAGGAACTCGCTGAGGCCGATGCCGTGCTGCTCAGCGTGCCGATGGGTGCGGTTGCAGAGCTTTGTCGGACCCTCCAACCGCTGCTTGTCCCCGGGCAGCTTCTCGTCGAAAACTGTTCGATCAAATCAACTGCCCTGGGTTTGCTCGAGAGTTTGGCACCGGAAGGGGTCGAAACCCTGGGGATACATACGATGTTTGGTCCCTCGGCGACGTCCCTTGCGGCTCAGCATGTTGTTGTCTCCCGCACGCAGCGATCCGGGCGAAAGGCTGACGCGCTTGAGGCGCTGCTTTACAAGCATGGCGCAAGCATCGTTCACGCCACCGTTCAGGAACATGACGCCGCTTCCGCACTGCTCCAGAGTTTGCTGCACCTTATTCTTATCGCGCTTGCAGAGACCATGCGTTCTGAATCAGCGACCTCGGATCGCCTTGCCCAGTTCGGGACCCCCACGTCTCAGGCGGTCGTCGAGCGGATCGAACGGGTGCTTTCACAAACCGATGGACTCATCGAGGATCTGCAGCGGTTGAACCCGAAGTCGTCGGCAACACGGCAACTATTCTCGAAAGTTTTTGCCGAACTGGCGAGAGCGGTCGACCAGGGAGATGTTGCTCGGCTTCTGGAAAGCGTGGCCGCGAGCCGCCGCTATTTTAATCTCCCTTCTCCGCAAGAAACGTAACGAAGCAGTACCCCTGAAGCACCGGAGTAATGCGGGAGAACCCCGCCCCGCGCAGTAGATCAACATTCTGCTCAGCGGTCAGCGGTCGGAGCACGCCTTCCAGTGCGACTCGCTTCTGCTGAATTTCCCGTTCTGAGTAGCCATTGCGTCGCTTGAAGTCATAGTAGAGTTCCTCCGTGAACTCCTGGGTAGCTGGGCAGTCAAAGCGAATCTTTTCACTCAAGAGGAAACAACCGCCGGGAAGGAGCGATCGGTAAATCGCCCTGACCAAGGCCGGACGTAGCTGTGGGTCGAGGAACTGCACGGTGTAATGAGAAATGCAGAGCGAGGCTGACTGCTCGTCAAACAGGAAATCTTCAACAGGGCAGGCGTGAAGTTTGACTGCCGATGCGACCTTCTGCCGACGAAGCTTTTGCCTGCACTTTTCGATCATCGGCGTCGACGCGTCGACACCGATCAGCTCGGTCTGCATCGGAGCGATAGCAGCTGCGATCAGCGAAAGCGTTGTGCCTGTTGAGCAGCCAAGGTCGTAGATACGACTTCCAGAAACGCATCGGCGCTTCGCCAGCGCCGCGGTCAAGTGCTGCAGCTCCCAGTAGTTCGGAATCGACCGCTCGACCATGTTGTCGAACACCGAAGCTACGGACTCGTCAAAGCGAAAGTCGCCGAGCTGGAAGCCGTCTGCTTCGAAGACGGTGTCGATAGAAACTGGTTGCGTCATGGTGCGAATACTGGCTGGGCTGG
>JAGRAW010000626.1 GCA_020434415.1 Bdellovibrionales bacterium | reverse complement strand
GTGGGTGGCCCAAGTCTTTGGTCTCTCCGTTCGCGCGGTCTACGCGGCCAGGAAATGGCTGATGGGTCTCGGTGTTCTGACGCAACTCCCTGTTCACCAGTTCGTGATGAACCGACACGGTGCGCTCTTTCAGGTGAGCGTGGCCGCGCTTCCAGGCAAACCGCCTCGGCGTCGCAGATTTGCAGGGCTACTAAAGAGAAGTACTAGATCTTGTACTTCTAAGAACCAGATCAAGAAAAACAATAACCCCGCTTCGCGGCCCAGGCCTGGTCTTCGAAAGGAAGCGTTACCGCTCCCGACGATCACCAACATCCAAAGCGAGGATTTGAGGCGATTGTCCAGGCTAGAACCGCTCTACCGCCAGGCCGTGCGGGCAAAGTGGCTTCCCGAGAGCGAGCAGAATGCCCGGAACTTCATCGCGGCGGCGATTCGCGCTACTTCCGTGCTTGGCGATCCGGTTCGCGTCTTCGTCGGCATCGTCAAACGGCAGCTCTGGCATCACGTCAGTCAGGCTCAGGAAAATCGGGCGCTCGACGCTTTCGCCCGGCACGAGCGAAAGACCGGCCAGAGGTTCGGGGCTGCTCCCAGCGCCAACGGCCTGCAGTCGGAGGCGGTGCACAAGCTTGTTTCCGAACTGGCCGCGGAAGTCAGCATCCGCGACAGCAAGGCCGAGGTGAGGGGAGGAGCGACTGAGCCTTCACGCCGTCATTCATCGGAATCATCGGGGTGATACTCCGGGGGTAAGTGTTTGCTGAGCTCCATGCTGTCGTGGAGCACTCGACCGACCTCCAGAGCACCATCCTTGGCGGCACGAAACAGCAGGAAATGCCTCGGCTTCTGGATGCGCCCGATGGTCTTCTCCACACGATCCCGGCTGAATCGTAGATGGTAGGAATAAATGCCTGTTCCGAGTTCCGTCCGCAGTTCGACTCCCACTCTCTGGGAATCCTCGGACAAATCCAATAGCGATTGGACGAGAAGTGCTTCGTAGCGCAGCCGAACCGTCTCGCCAAATCGTCTGTCGCTCCAGGCGAGTATCCCCTCGATGTCTTTTTCTGCGGCAGGGGCGAGGCGGATGTTTCGCATCACCTACTCGGTTTTTCGCTGTCGAACGGCTTTGGCCGCTCGACGACCAATTTTGCCAATGGCGTTTCGAAGCTCGCTTTCCGATGAGACGTTCACTCCCTGACCTTGATCCAGTTCGCGAAATCCGTCCGCAGCGAGTTTTCGTAGCAACTTCAGCTTTTGTTCATCGGTGCGTGTCTGCTCTTCCAGGAGTCGCAGCCCTGCCCGCAACACTTCACTCGCGTTTTTATACTTTCCGGCGTCAATCTGCTCTTCCACGAACTTGTCGTAGTGCTCCGTAAGATTGATGTTTCGTGTGGGCACAGAGTCCTCCTTTGCAACCGAAACCCTTCCCCCCAGTATGTCATAATTGGCAAAAATTGCCAATCCTTTGGTTCCGGGTTTAGGATCGGGGGACCGGTTCCCCCGGTCAGGAGACGCTTTCGCCTGGCGCGAGCAAAACACCGGCCATCGGTTCGGCGTTCCCAGCGCCAGCGGCCAGCAGTCCGAAGCCGTGCGTGAGCTCGCAT
>JAGRAW010000625.1 GCA_020434415.1 Bdellovibrionales bacterium | reverse complement strand
TCGAAGATCAGCATCGTTTCGCCGAAAGCCCAGACGACGCGCACCAGGATTCTTGGCGTGCATACGACCGAGGACGCGCAGCTTGTCTTTCTAGATACCCCTGGATTTATCGCGAAGGAACATCGCGGTGCATTGGCGCAGTATCTCAATGATGCGCTCAGTACTGCGGCCTCCGAGGTCGATGTCAATGTACTTGTCTTCGACGCGGCTCGCGCAGCGAACGAACCGGCTCTTGTCGAGCGACTGCGGGACTCGGTGACTACCAAGCGTTTAGCCCAACCCGGGATAGTGGTGCTGAACAAGATTGACCTGATACCCCGCGAGCTGCTGTTGCCGTTGATCGAACGGCTCGCCGCCGCGTTTGCAGGGAGCGATTCGCCCGACTTTATTCCGGTGTCCGCGAAAACCGGCGAGGGAGCAGAGCGATTGATCGAAACACTCTGTAAGCGCCTGCCGGAAGGTCCGCCGTATTTTCCGGCCGATGCGTTGACCGATCAGCCGGAGCGTTTTCTGGCGGCGGAGATTATTCGGGAGAAGCTGTTCCGCCAGCTGAATCAGGAGCTGCCTTACAGCACCGCCGTCCAGATCGAGCGCTGGGAGGAAGATGAGCGCCTCTTGCGCCTCCAAGCGGTAATCCTTGTCGAGCGCGTCAGTCAAAGAGGCATTGTCATCGGCAAGGGCGGGCAGAAGATCAAGGCTATCGGAACCGCCGCGCGTCTCGAGCTGGAGCGGGTCTTCGAGTTGCCCGTGCATCTGGAGCTGTACGTTCGTGTCGAAGAGGACTGGACCAAGACCGCCCGGGGCCTCGAACGAGCCGGCTACCGCAAAGACGGCTATTCTTTGTAGAACACCGGTCGACGTAGTTCGACTTCGGTTTCATGTTCTTTCCTTATTGCCGCATCTTGTCTGTATAAGGCCTTCGGGTCTGAATAAGGCCTTGGGGTCTGAGTAGGGCATCGGGTTCTGAGTAAGTAGTCGCGCAGCGCCTTGCTGTGGCCACCTGGTGGCTTCATCGAGGCGCCTGTGCTCAGGACTAGGTTATTTCTCGAAGTTGTCCCCCAGTATGCGTCGACAAGTATACGAAGTTTGGTGCCAACTTCCCGTTGCTTCCTGCAGGACCGCTCGGCGCGGTTCGACCCCCTAACAGGACTTGCCTCATCACTACGTTTGGATGGGAGAATTTAGGATGAGTACATCGTTAACGGCTGCTGCGTCTTACACCAACTTGCCGCCACGAAGCCCGATTTGTGTGGAACCTTACGGGAGCATCCCTCGCGCTCCCGAACCGCTGATAGCTGAGATTGAAATGTTGCGCGAAGCGTATGAAAGCACCGTCGGGCCGGTGGACGGAGAGAACGTTGTCGCCGTGATGACGCCGCATATGGACTGGCACCGAGGTGCACCGGTCTATGCTCAGTTTTCACACCTACTGCACCAGCTTCCGCGGCCGGACGTGATCGTGATGCTGGGAGTCGCGCATCGGTCCGCCCGAAGCGGTTTCGTGTATGCTGCAGACAGGCGTTACGCAACTCCGCTCGGCGTGGTCGAGCTGGAGCAAGTGATATATCACAGCTTGTCCACGTGCCCGGTTCCGCTCTGGAGCAATGCTGATCTTCACAAT
>JAGRAW010000624.1 GCA_020434415.1 Bdellovibrionales bacterium | reverse complement strand
CCTCGGCAAGCCGAGCAACTGCGGCTACCACTTCCCCTTCATCAAGGGTCACCAGGTTCACACCCAGGGTGTTACGGCCGATGCGGGAAATCCCCCCGACCTTGAAGCGAATCACCTTCCCGGCAGTCGTAATCAGCATCACGTCGTCACGCTCATGCACTAGAGAGGTGCCGATAACGGAGCCGTTTCGCTCGTTGGTTTTGATATCGATAATACCTTTGCCGCCCCGGCCTTGCTTTCGATATTCCGTGAGGGAAGTGCGCTTACCGAAGCCGTTCTCGCATACCGTAAGCAAGGTGTACGCGCTCTCAGGGTCTTCAAGCTCTTGCTTCTCCACGGCCACGACGTTGACCACCTCGTCGCCGTCATCGAGCGACATCGCTCGGACTCCGCGAGCGGCCCGGCCCATCGGACGAACATCGTTTTCATCGAAACGGATACACACGCCGCTTTTCGCGGAAATTATCAGATCGCTCGATCCTTCGGTCAGTCGCGCGCCGATGAGCTCATCGCCTTCGTCAAGGGTCGTCGCAATGAGACCTGCGCGGCGCACATTGGAGAACGCCATGAGGTCGACACGCTTGATGTAGCCGCGACGGGTGACCATCACCACATACTTGTTCTCTTCGAAGTGTCGCACCGGCATGATTGCCGACACCTGCTCTTCTTCCCCTAGCGAAAGCATGTTCACTATCGCCCGTCCGCGCGCGGTTCGGCCTGCTTCGGGGAGATTGTAGACCTTAATCCAGTGCAGCCGGCCCTTCGTCGTGAAGACCAGGAGGTAGGCGTGGGTGGAAGCGACGAACAGCTCGGAGACGAAGTCTTCATCTCCGTCCGAAAGCTTCTTAGTGCCCATGATTCCCTTTCCGCCACGCCGCTGTGCGCGGTAGGTGGAAGGAGAGATACGCTTGGCGTATCCCCGATGACTGATGCTGACCGCCATATCTTCCTCGGCGATCATGTCTTCGAGGTCTATTTCCTCGTCATCCGGCTCAATCTCGGTGCGGCGGGGATCGTTGAACTTCTCGCCCAGCTCCCGCAGCTCACCACCGACAACCTTGTCGACCTCGGCTTTGCTGGAGAGGATTTTGGTGAGCTCTTCAATTCGCTTCAGTACTTCGAGATATTCGTCCTCGATTGCCTTGCGCTCGAGACCGGTGAGCCGCTTCAGCGGCATGTCGAGAATGTTCTGGGCCTGAATGTCACTGAGGCCGAACTTCGACATCAAGCCTTCCTTCGCCTCTGCCGTCGAATCGGAAGAACGAATCAGGGCAATCACTTCGTCGATGTGATCCAGCGCGATACGATAGCCTTCCAAGATATGGAGGCGCGCTCTAGCTTTAGCCAGCTCGAAGCGGGTGCGTCTGGTTACTACGCTGCGACGGTGATCGAGGAACTCGGCAAGGGTCTCCTTGAGGCTCAGCACTTTGGGCACGCCATTGACGATGGCGAGCATGTTGACGCCGAACGTCCGCTGCAACGGTGTCAGTTTCAGAAGCTGATTGATAACGACGTCGCTTACCGCATCGCGCTTGAGCTCGATGACGACGCGCATCCCCTTCCGATCGGACTCGTCGCGGAGTCGGGAAATACCGGTGATTTTCTTTTCGTTGACCAGCTCGGCAATTTTCTCGACCAGACGCGCCTTGTTTA
>JAGRAW010000623.1 GCA_020434415.1 Bdellovibrionales bacterium | reverse complement strand
TAACTACTAGGAGAATGCAAGGGCGCTTCCGTGAGGAAGGGTCTGAAGGAAGCAGTATCCAAAGCCGTGAGGCGAAGAACATGAAGGTGATAGAAGGCCGTGTTCCTGGGATGAGCCGTAAGCGGCGCCTCAGAGGCGCCGCTTACTCGGATCGACCCTCTATACCTGTTTGCTGCAGCGCACGGTCTTTGTGCCGGGCTGACACGTGGATGATTGAAGCGAAGACGGAGGCTCAGAAAGAAGCTCTGTCGGTTGCTCGAGGGATCACACTAAAGCGCCGCTCGGTGTTACGCGGGGGCTTCCGGCGCTTTATTACTCTTGACCGAGGAGGGCCTGATACCTGTTATGTCGCTATTTCACAGCGACTATCTTACCGCCCTTGATTTTCATCAACGATGCTTCTCCGCTATTGCCGGAGAATGATTCCCGGAAATCGACAGTTCCAGCGACCCCTTGGTAGTTGACTTGTCGCAGAGCGACCTCAGGATTGTCCAGGTTTTCTGAAAGGGCTTTTGATGCGGCCCGCGCGATTTCGTAGCTATTGTGAGCTTCGAGGATCGGAGCAACGTCGTATCGGTCTCGAAACTTGCGCTGGAACGTTCCGTGAGGAACCCAATCGGTAAAGTATACCCCTTCGGCGAGTTCTACGTTAAGCGTGCCATTGTGAAACACCTCGACCATGTTACTCGTGCTTAGCACGGGCACTTGAAAGTCGAACTCCCTTAGATGCTTCAAAATACGCTCGCTATGGTGAGCAAGGATGAAGGCATCAGGCTTGCGTGATATCGCTCGCGCAACGTCTGTGCGATAATCATAGCCAAAATCGTTAACGCAACTCTGGAACACAACTTCCGCGTCATTTGCGGATGCCGAGGATTTCCATACTTTCAGGTAAGCGTTGCCCCACGGATCGTCCCAGCAAAAAATGGCTACAGATTTAATCTCGCTGTTGCTTTTGAAGAACCGATCTACGGCTGATCGGGCAAGCTCAATCCTGACGCCCATCGTAAAAACGCGTTTGGTTGGTTCTTCGATCGAATTTGGGACGACTGTCGGTGACAGTAATAGAGCAGGCAGCTGTTCGGTAAGCGGAACCATCGCATTCGTTAAAAAAGCCCAAACATCTCCAAAGACGATCGGAACTTTGTCTACCGATACGAGCTTCTTGTAGGCAGTAACTGCAACCGCCGGCTTGGATTGGCTGTCCTCAATAACAAGCTCAAGGTTTCTACCGTTGATTCCCCCGAGAGTGTTTACTTCTTCAAGTGCTAGTTCTAATCCTCGACGAGAGTATTCGCCCCAGGTCTGTGCAGGTCCAGTAAGTGCCAAGACAGCACCTACTTTGATCGTGCTCTCTGCGTACTCCTCGGAAAAGGCGACGCTCTGAAGCACGGCTAAGGTCACAACCAAGGTAATGGCAAAGACGACCAGCAGACGGTGGAGGAGGGCGATTTTTCGAAACATCCGAGAGTCTCTGAATGAATGGGCGCGACATAACGGTTTAGGTCACCGGCAACTCGGCCAGGACGACCTTTGATACCGGCTACAGCATAACAAGGCCAATTGTCCGGTGCACCTCGTGTACGCCCGACATGGGCGCAAGCTAATGGGGTGAGTTCCCCCCGGGAACAAGTCCCCTGTAGAAGAATCACGACCAT
>JAGRAW010000622.1 GCA_020434415.1 Bdellovibrionales bacterium | reverse complement strand
CGCAGAAGCCGCGAGGGGGGCATCGACGGGACGAAGATTTCTCCATTCCCGTGCCCGCGGTTCAGCGGGAGCGAACTTTGGAGTACACCCTGATCGTGGCGCTACTGCGTGAGCCTGCGCTTGCAAGTCACGTTCTCGGAATGGAGACATTCATGGGAGGAGAGGGGTCGGAAGCTCCCATTAGCGAGCAAGCGATAGCGTTCATTACCGCGCTAAGCTCCCTCCCGGTTCCGGCTGAAGGAACGGCCGAAGACGAAGAACGATACAATCAAGCAGTTCACGAGCTCCTGGTCCGCCATCAGCTGCCGGCGGAGCGTTTGATGAGAGAGGCGCGCGAACAACATCGAATTGGTGCCGCTCAGCCGTCCCGGCTGCTTAGCGAATGCGTACGTTCTGCCGAGTTGAAACGCCAGCGCCTCCGCATGGACGCGCTGCGAAGCCGGGAGGCGGTAGAAGCCAGCGGGGACCAACGTCTCTTGCTTGCGCAGGAGAAACTTCGGGAGCGGCGCCGGCAATTACAAAAGGACTGAGAGGCACGGAACTCTTTTGTATCGTGCCGGATACTGCGGTGAGGGCGGTTTCCCCTGTTAATTTGGGATGTTGTCTTGCTTCGCCGCAGGAGAGGCTCCGGCACGGCCCCGGCACCCTGTGATCCCGAGGGCCAGGAGCCGGCCACGGGCCCCTTGTGACCAAGACAAACTTGCTGATAGATTTCTTCGGGTTTGAAGTGCGTGAATTGCTGGAAAGATATCTGAATGGTTGGTTTTTCGGGTTGTTAGCCACCATCCAACGAATTAAGTATAGTGGCTGACTTAGGATCCGTGCCTTGCCTGCCGACCGTTTGCGACCTTCTGCCGGCAGGTCGGCAAAGGCAGCGAACCGATATTCGCAACGTGCCGGCGGACAAAACGCATTACAGATGCGTCGGTTTTCGACGCAGCGCGACCCAAGCTAGTTCGGAGCTATCCGTGATCCTCCAGGTAGTGAACAAAAGCCGGAGTGGATACGAGAATAGTCTCGGGACGTGTCGTAACTCTCGCCGACGGGAGAGCGGCGTGAAACTGGAACGAAGTCGTTGCTATGCGGAGCAGGGGGAAATCGGACCGAGTTTGGTTCGGGACCGTTGGAGCTTCGCTTCGTAACACTGGATCATGTTGTCCATGTAGCTAACGGGGCCACTGATGCAACTACAGGGCGCAACTACAAGGCCACTTAAACAGATAAGGTAGTTTTCTATGTCGAGGAATTCTCAGCGCTCACGCAAACAACGTGGTTCGGACTCGGAGAAAGAGCAGAACCCGGAGCTTGAAGGGAGCGATCGCGAGAGCGCCGACGCGGGGGATGAAGATATCGATGATATCTTCGGGTTTCTCGGCGACAGCGACGAAGTCGAAGCAAGCGAAGAAGAGTCGGATGCCGAGGAAGACTCGCCGCGCACCCAAGCTCGTCTACGCATTACCGAGCCGCCGGCCGACTATGACATGAGTATTTCCACGCCTGGGGTGGGGAAGGGTACCGATCCGGTGCGCATGTATCTGCGCGAGATGGGTGGCGTCAGCTTGCTCACGCGAGAAGGTGAGGTCGTCATCGCCAAGCGTATCGAAGAAGGTCAGCACGAAGTGCAGTACGAAGTCGGGCGTTCTCCCGTCGCCTTGACGTATGTAATCGAGC
>JAGRAW010000621.1 GCA_020434415.1 Bdellovibrionales bacterium | reverse complement strand
ATCTCCCGCCGGATCTCATCGTAGGCCGTCAGGAAACGCAGCTCGGCCGGCAACTCGGTCTCGATTGTTTCCCGGATGAACTCGATTGTGATCCGCGTCGCCTCGGTGAGGTCGATATAGCGGTAGAAGTCAGCCGTGTCGTTTGTCACCGTCATGCGCATACGATCGTCGAGGATATATTCGACCCGCTGCATCAGGGGTTTCGAGAAGCTCTCCAGCGCCTGGTCGTATTCGCGCGGGCGATTGAGGATTACGGCGGAGACGGGCAGGATGATGCCTTCGGGACCGAAATGATTGTGCGCGAGGACGTGGTGGAGCAGGAAACGGTGGATGCGGCCGTTTCCGTCGCTGAAGGGGTGGAGGAAGTTGAAGGCGAAGGAGATGACGGCGGCGGCGACCAATGTGGAAACTCCCGTCGGAGTTCGGAACATTAGGTCTTTCTCAAGTAGCTTCACCTTTAGAATCCGATCGACGAGCAGATTCGACATCTTCAGGAACCCCGTCATCAACTCATCCAAATCCTCCGGCTTTGGACCGGCGAAATGGACGCGCTCGACATCTGGGGCCAGCGTCTCGCCGACGTAGATCTGTTCGCCGCTTTCACTTCTCCAACCGTTGTTGGCGAAACGAGGGTCCACGATGACCTGCTGCAATTCCACAAGCGCCTCTTTGTTCAAGAACTGCCTGTGCCAAGCCTGTTCCAACAGCCCGATGAAGACTTCTTCTCTCTTTTGGCTCGGGGTTTCGCGTTCGATCTCGTAGCTGCTTTTGCTTTCCTTCGCGTAAAGGTATCGGACGGCACGTTCGAAGATTTCCGGCGAGTATTCCCCGATGATCGACGTGCAGCGCTGCTTCATTTCGTCCTCATCCCACTTGGGAAGCCCCTTCCAACGCACGAAGGGCGAGAAGTTCCCCGTGCCGAGGAGGTTGGCATTGATTCGCTGGCGCTTCTGTTTCCGCACCGGACCAGTCACGTAAATTTCCGGATCGAGCAGGTCGATGTAATTCCCCTGCTTCAGATCCGGGAGATCGAGGCGCTCCCCGTTGAATCCTTCGAAGAGATGCCAAAGAATCCGGGCGTACCGTCCTGTCGGCCGAGTTCGCACGTAATCAGTCAGCTCAAGAGGATCCATCTTGGTCTTCAGGAGCTTCCGGAGCAGCTCCAAATGAAGCCCTTCGCGACGGAGGGCGAACTCCAATTGCTCGAAGACTCCGTCGCCTGGATCTTGCGCGGCAGGCAGATACTCGATCACCCGGCCATCCCGCTCGATGATGCGGCGCGCCCCCTTAGACAGCGATCGGCTCTCCTTCCAGTGAGGCATCGTGACGAGGTCGAAGCGTTCCGCCAGCCAGGCATATCCGAGGGGCTTACTTTCGGGGGTGTCCATGCGGATTTGATTACATTTCTGCGGAAAGGATTACAAATTCGACTTTCTTCGCGGATTTCATTATTTTTCACGAATCAAGTCGTCACATCTTCCGTTTTTATTAGTTTTCTCCGAAAACGATTACTTTCAGCCGATTTTCTCCGAAATCAATTACGAAAGCGCAATTCTTATCCATTCGTAGCAGCTCTACGATTCCTATTGACAGGCCCGCGCTCACCGTCTAGAATGCGCGCGTCCCGAAAACGAACGCACCCGCCGGAAAGGCGGGTGCGGGTGCCGGGTTCCCAAAGAAGGCGGTCCAGCGAACC
>JAGRAW010000620.1 GCA_020434415.1 Bdellovibrionales bacterium | reverse complement strand
TCTCCCCGTTTTCGGAACGAAGTTGTCGGGACGAAGGTAGCTTCGGAACGAAGTGTCTTCGGAGGCGGGGCACCTTCGCAAGCGAACAGTCTCCACAGGTGAACAGCCTGTCCCGGATCGTTCGGCCAGTAGCCGTCCGGCCCGCAGTTAACCGTTTAGGCGGGGCTCGGCCATGCCTGCGCACCAGACGCCGCTTGGCATATTTGGCGTCGTATGGCAGGTCGCCCAGCATCCTCCGCTACTGACTGCAATCCAACCATAGTGTCGATTAGCCTGGGTTGCCTCAGAAAAAGCGAGCTCGGACGCGACTGCTAACGACTTTCCATCGCGAATACGCGTCTCGAGTCGCACGGCAAACCCGTCATCCACCAATTGCTCGCCTACTCCGGTGCAACTAACAGCAGCGAAACGACTTGCGTAGGTACCGGCAACAGTCGCCGCATCCGATACCCGTTCTACCGTGCTGGCGCGGCCCCCGGTCGATGTGCCCGCAGCTAACAGACCCTGTCGGTCAACCGCCACAACGCCTACCGTGTCCATACGTTCTTTGGGCAATCCGGGCGATGCCGAAGCGTCGAGGGTGCCTAACAAGTCTCGCATCGAGCGAGCATCCAGAGGATTTTCCGGCGGTATACCCAGCTCTCGCGCGAGCAGCTGTGCTCCCAGCGGACCTAACACGCTCTCTTCGCGTTCTTGTAGGGCCAGCGCCAAGCGCGACGGATTCTTCACATGACTGACCAGCATCACTCCTGAGAGCTTTTGGCGGGCACCGTCCATGATCGCCGCAGTCAGTCGCGGCAACCCATCGAGCTGGAGGACCGACCCTGTTCCGGCATTTGACCACGGAGAGTCCTCCAAAACCGCGAGCGCTTCAGCCACCCCGGCTACCGCGCTCGAACCGCTGTCCAACATTGGCCATACACGACGAAGCGTTGTCTCCACCGCCTGACGACTGCCCTCCAAGACGTCCTGGCGCCCGCTATAACTACCGGCACCACAATGGACCACCAGCACCGGCAACTCTTTCCACTGTCCAAACGAAGAATTCATCTGACGATATCAGCCTGACGAGTGACGGGGTTCGCCGTTCCTCGGAATAGAATTCACCGGCCTCTCTCGACCGCCGAGAAAGCCCGCTTTTTGAAGTAGAGCGTTTCACGGGTCAGACAGCAACAGGAAACACCGCTTTACGCTTATTGCGGGGGAAAGCGAACAGGCGGAACCTCGATGCGAACAGGCATGACCTCCTCGGCTGCCGGTTCCGTTTGCTCCTTTACTGACCAGACCGGAAGGCGAACATAGAAGCTGGCTCCTTGATCCGGTCGTCCCGTGGCCTTGATATCTCCACCATATGAGAGGGCGATCTTCTTGCAGAGAGCAAGCCCCAGCCCGACGCCTTCTGAGTTGAAGCGACGAAACGGTTGAAAAATTTCCCGCCCCCGCTCAGGAGGGAACCCGCGCCCATTGTCCTCGACAACGAGCGTCACGAAGTGTCGTTGGCGGTCATAGCCCGCGACAGAGACCTTGATCTTCAAGGGCCGGCTCGGTTCGCGGTAGCGTAGCGAGTTCTGGATTAGATTCTGCAGGAGCTGTCGCAACCGTACCTTCTCGATACAGAGCGGCGGAATCTCCTCGACCGTGACCTCGGCGCCCGCGTCTCGAAGCGAATGATGGAGATCGAACACTATCTCCTCCACTACAGTATCGACCTGGACGCGGCTT
>JAGRAW010000061.1 GCA_020434415.1 Bdellovibrionales bacterium | reverse complement strand
CGAAAGCGTCGGATGAAATCTTCGGTTTCTCGAATCTTTTTCTCCTGATTGAGTCGGCTCTTCTCATGCACTTCTTCTTCCAGGGCCAGCTGCGCATAGTACTTTTCCGTTCCGCCTTCGACCTTTCGCACATTGCTTCGGTGAATGCCCAGCGTATGCGTGGTCACCTGGTCCATGAACGATTGGTCGTGGGTAATAATCATCAACTCCCCCTTCCACGACTGCATAAATCGTTCGAGCCAACGCAAGGCGACGATATCGAGATAGTTGGTCGGTTCATCGAGCAAGAGCAGGTTCGGCTCGGCGACCAGCAGGCTGGCAAGATTGAGGCGAACTTGATAACCACCGGAAAGCGATTGTGGCGCGGCCGAGAAATCCTGCTCCGCGAAACCGAGGCCTGTAAGAATCGACTCCGCTCGATGCAGTTCCTGCCATCCGTCGTCGATATGAGGCAGGTCTTTTGCCGCTTCCTCCAGCACGGTCTTCTTGCTGAAGCTGAGACGCTGGGCAAGATAGCCGATGCGATAGTCCGCAGGGAGGTGTATCTCGCCGCCATCTTTCTCTTCTTCCCCGGTCAGCAGGCGAAACAGCGTCGACTTGCCGTGCCCATTGCGACCGACGACGCCGATTCGTTCACCCGTGTTGACGGCAAATGAAACGGCATCGAACAACAGTTGAGTTCCGTAAGATTTCGAAAGGTTTTCGACCTGGAGCATGGGACGTAAAAATTGGCTGTGTGACTAGGATGGAAATCGGACTTTTCCGGCGCTCATGGGGTCTGTTCCCATGGACACCACCGTACGGTCAGAATCGGCCCATTACAATGTCGTCTCATTTGACAACCGCGGGTAATAGGCTTAGTTTTTTATTCAATCGACTGACTAACTCCTCCTCTTCTAGTAGCTCATGGCCGTTGCCGAAAAAAAAGCGAATGCGCGCGACGCCTTATTGGAGGCCGCAGAGGCCCTCTTTACGACCAAGGGGTTTGAAGCTGTTAGCACCAGGGAGCTCGCGGAGCAGGCTGGTGTGAATCTCGGCACCATTCAATACCATTTTGGCTCGAAGACGCAGCTTTTTATCGAAACCATTCGTCGGGTGATGTCCCGACGCCGGGAGCAGCAGCCGTTATTCCTCGACAACCGTCCGATTGCTTCTCGTGCGCAAGCGATCGAAGAGTTATGCGTGTTTGTCTATTCATTTCTCGAAAGCGTATGCCATCCTGTAGGGCCCGATGTCTGCAAGCTGATGTATCGGGAGTGTCTAAGTCCGAGCACGGAGGATCCCGACATTTTCGAGGCTCTGGTCTCTTCAGTCGTCAACGAATTCATTCGCCCGGTAGACCAACGCTTGGTGCAGATTGTGACGACGCTTCAACCGGAGCTTGGTGCCGACGAAGCGGGCTTGATCGCCCACAGTGTGATTGGACAGTGTTCGTTCTATGTTACGCATCGGCCTTTCGTCACTCGATTGCGCCACTGTGACTGTACCTGTGAGCCGACCTTTTCGGCGGTCCAGCGGCATGTAGCGACTTTCTCGTTACGTGCGCTCGGGGTCTCTGAAGTTGAAATAGAGACTACGCTGCGCCGTCTGCAGGGCAGAGCTTTGGAGAGCGACGCTCAGCGTTTCAAAAAATTTTCGCAACGAGGATAGTGATGAAGAAGCAGATACTCCTTGGGCTCGGCGCCGGAGCGGTGCTGGTGTTGATCTTCGGGTCGATTAAGTTCTTGCAGATTCGAGCGGCGATTGCCGAAGGAGAAGGGCGACAGCAACCCCCACAAGCGGTTACCTCGATTGAGGCGAAGCAGGAGCAGTGGCAGCTCACCCGAGACGCCGTCGGGACCGTGTCCGCAGTTCAGGGGGCGACACTGAGCATAGAAGAGCTGGGCACCGTCCGCAGTATCAACTTCGCATCCGGTGAGCGGGTTGAAAAGGGGCGGGTGTTGGTCGAGCTGGATACATCAGTGGAGGAAGCAGAGTTGAAGGCCGCTGAAGCGAAGCTTGCGCTGGCTGACGTGGAGGCGAAGCGTCAGCGTTCGCTCAGAGAACGAAATGCCAACGCACAAGCCGATCTTGACACCGCGGTTGCCAACCTGACCAGCGCGCAAGCGGAAGTAGAGCGACTCAAAGCCGTGATTGGTCGTAAGCGAGTGACTGCTCCGTTTGCGGGGCGGACCGGCATCCGTATGGTCAATGTCGGTCAGACCATTTCGGCCGGAACGCCCGTTGTTTCCCTTCAGTCGTCGGACCCTCTCTATGTTGACTTTTCGCTTCCACAGCGGGAGCTCGGACATCTTTCGGCAAGCTCCGCAGTCGAACTCACTGTCGATGCCTATCCAGACCAGGTATTTGCTGCAAAGCTGACCGCGATTGAGCCGAAAATTGACGAGACGACGAGAAACATCAGTCTACAAGCGACCGTTGCCAATCCCGAGGGGCTGCTGAGTCCAGGAATGTTCGTGCATGTGACAGTGATCTATCCGGAAGACGAGACGGTTATTAGCATTCCTGCCTCGAGCATCAACTACGCTCCTTATGGTGATTCGGTCTTCGTTATCGAACCTGCTGCCGCGCAAGAAGCTCCTCGGGGGGTCCGTCCTCAGGTGGTGAAGACCGGTCGGCGGCGAGGGGAGCAGATAGCAATTCTGGAAGGACTGCGTCCGGGTGAAGAGGTCGTGACGTCCGGAACTTTCAAGCTCCGACCGGGGGTGCAGGTAATCGTCAACAATACGATCGCGCCGGGGAACAGTCCTGCACCGAGTCCTGCGGATACATAGGGGCTCCCGCAGCTAAGTAAAGCTCCTGCAGACATATCATAAGACGCAATGCCTGAAAGGCCCTCATGAAACTTACCGATATCTTCATCAAACGACCTGTCCTGTCGATTTGCGTGAATCTGCTGGTACTTGTCGCGGGGGTTTGGGCGATTCAGAATCTCACGACCCGACAGTATCCTAAAAGCGATCTTGCGGTGGTGACGGTCAAGACTGCGTACGTCGGCGCTGATGCCGATTTGGTCCGCGGATTTGTGACCACCCCCCTCGAGCGCGTGATCGCCAGCGCCGATGGTATCGACTATCTAGAGTCTTCGAGTACGCAGGGGCTCAGCACGATCACCGCTCATCTAGTGCTGAACTACGATGTCAATGCGGCTCTGACGCAGATCCAGGCCAAGGTCGCGCAGGTCAGAAATGATCTACCACCCGAGGCAGAAGCTCCAATCATCGAAGTTGAAACCAGCGACAATCGCTTCGCTTCAATGTACCTCAGCTTCTACTCTGATGTGTTGGAGCCCAACCAAATTACCGATTACCTCACGCGGGTCGTCCAACCCAAGTTGTCGGCAGTACAAGGTGTGCAGCGCGCGGATATCCTTGGCGCTCGCACCTTTGCAATGCGCCTTTGGCTCAAGCCGGACCGGATGGCTGCGATGGGAGTAAGCCCGCAAGACGTGCAGCGAGCCCTGCGGGCAAACAATTACCTCTCGGCACTAGGCAATACCAAGGGGTCGATGGTCACGGTGAATCTGAAGGCAAACACCGATCTCCGGAGTAGGTCAGAGTTCGAGGACTTGGTGGTCCGTCAGGAGGGCAACACGCTGGTCCGCCTGAAGGATATAGCCGATGTCGTGCTCGGCGCGGAAAGCTATGAGGAGGATGTGCGCTTTGCCGGAAAGGCGGCGACGTTTATGGGCATTTGGGTGCTGCCGACCGCAAATGCCCTTGATGTGATCAAAGATATCAGAAGCGTGCTGCCGGCATTGGAACAAACGCTGCCCGCTGGATTGGAGCTTGGCGTCCCCTATGACGCGACGAAGTACATCGAAGATGCGATCAACGAAGTGCTGAAAACGCTTTCCGAAACGGTTTTAATCGTCATCGTCGTCATTTATCTTTTTCTTGGATCCCTCCGCTCGGTACTTGTGCCGGTGGTTGCAATTCCACTCTCCTTGATCGGCGGCGCGGCGCTAATGGTGCTTTTTGGCTTTACGCTGAATCTGCTCACGCTGCTGGCGATCGTGTTGGCCGTGGGGCTTGTGGTGGATGACGCCATCGTGATGCTGGAGAATGTCGAGCGTCATACGGAAGAGGGGAAACCGCCGTTCGAAGCAGCACTGTTGGCAGCTCGTGAGCTGGTTGGGCCGATTATTTCGATGACGATCACCCTTGCTGCTGTCTATGCACCCATCGGGATCCAAGGCGGGCTGACTGGGGCGTTGTTCAAGGAATTTGCCTTTACCCTCGCCGGCGCTGTTTGTGTGTCGGGCTTTGTCGCGCTCACGCTGTCACCAATGATGTCGTCGAAGTTGGTGAAGTCCGGACATGATGCCTCACGCTTCAAGAAACGCGTGGAGGCCTCGTTCGCGCGACTACAGCGACGATACGATGCGGCGCTTCGCCGGACGCTGTCCTACAAACCGGCGGTTCTTGCCTTCTCTGTCGTCATTGCTCTGCTCGTCGTCCCTTTCTATACGCTCTCGATGAGCGAACTTGCTCCTCGGGAAGACCAAGGTGTGGTCTTCGGTATCGTCCAGGCTTCCCCTAACTCGACGCTCGATCAAACGACGATGTATACGAAGATGATTCAGGAGCGATTCGAGTCATTCCCCGAGTTTGACACTTCATTTCAACTCACCGGTCCTTCTTTTGGCTTCTCCGGGATGGTGCTCAAGCCCTGGAGCGAGCGGAATCGCACCAGCATGGAGATTGAAGGTGAGGCGTGGGGAAAGATGGCGGACGTGCCGGGAGTTCGAATTATCGTCACCACCCCGCCACCGCTTCCCGGCGGAAGTGATTTTCCGATCGAGTTTGTCCTTTCTTCGACCGCTGAACCGGACGCCCTCTTGGGCTACGCTCAGCAACTTGTCGGCGCCGCATTTCAGAGCGGAAAGTTCATGTTCGCCGATGCGAACTTGAAATTTGACCTTCCGCAGACTGAAGTAACAATCGATCGGGACAAAGCTGCGCGCTTGGGCATCGATCTCCAGAGTATCGGCAACGATCTGTCGGTGTTTACCGGCGGGAATTATGTCAATCGCTTCAACATTCAGGGCCGTAGCTACAAGGTCATCCCGCAAGCGAAGCGAGCTGAACGACTCACCCCCGATCAATTGCAAGAACTCTATATTCGTGGCGCTGACGACACGCTTATCCCTCTCTCTACTGTTGCGACACTCACCGACTCGGTGCAACCGCGCGAGTTGTTTCGCTTTCAACAGCTGAATTCGGTCACGATTCAGGGCGCGATAGTGCCTGGCACCAGTATTGACGAGGGGCTGCAAGTGCTCGAACAGAAGGCAGCAGAGATACTTCCCGGCGATTTCGTAATCGACTATGCGGGGGAATCCCGACAGCTTCGTAAGGAAGGCAGCGCCTTGCTGGTAACGCTATTCTTGTCGCTTGTTTTAATTTACCTGGTTCTTGCCGCTCAGTTCGAGAGTTTTCGCGATCCGTTCATCATTCTGATGGGCTCGGTGCCGCTCGCGCTCGCCGGAGCACTCGCGTTTCCCTTCCTCGGCGTTACGTCGATGAATATTTACTCTCAGGTAGGTTTAGTGACGCTGGTCGGGCTTGTCTCGAAGAACGGAATCCTAATCGTCGAGTTTGCGAATCACCTGCAAGAGCGAGGGCTCGACAAGCTCGAAGCCGTGATTCAGGCGGCAGGGACGCGACTACGACCAATCCTGATGACTTCTGTCGCGACGGTGGTAGGGCACTTTCCGCTGGTTCTGGCCAGTGGTGCCGGCGCCGGCGCGAGAAATAGCATCGGCATCGTCTTGGTTTCAGGTATGCTCATCGGCACTGTCTTTACTCTCTTTGTCGTCCCGGCAATCTATACCGTAGTTGCCAGCCGTAAGAAGGCAGTCGGGGACGTAGACCTGGACTCCTATTCGGACGAAGGTGGCAACGGCTGGGCTGAATTGCACGTACAGGCACGAGTATGAATTTGGAAGAATGCATCATGCGGCACGGCGTCGGGCTGGTTTTAGTAGCTGTACTAGGCGGCTGTGCTGTCGGGCCTGATTATCAGGCCCCGGAGTTCGCACTTCCAGAGCACTATCATGCGGTAGACGGGGATGCCGTAGAGGGGGATGCTGCGGACGGGGTTCCCGAAGGCGAGGCATTTCCGGATGCGCAGTGGTGGGCTTCGTTTCACGATCCTTTGCTGAATCGCTTAATCGAGCAGTCTGTCGCGCAGAATCATGACGTACTTCAGGCCATGAGCCGGATCAACCAATCGCGCGCTTTGGCTCGAGCCGCGTTCGCCGAGCTGCTTCCGGGAGTCCAGCTTTCCGCAGCATACCAAAAGGGGGAAGACTCCGGCGCTCGCTTCCCCGGAGGTGGGGACCGAGAGCAAGGCCCCAGCGGATTCGAATTTGAGGTATGGAGCGGCAGTATCGATGCGCTGTGGGAGATCGACCTTTTCGGTCGCCTTCGTCGGACTTACGAAGCACGGGAGGCAGAATATGAAGCGTCCGTTGCGGAGCTTCGTGATACGCTGCGTGTGGTAGTTGCCGAAGTCGCGATGACCTACTTCGACCTGCGAGGCGCTCAGGCAAGTCTTCGCATTGCGGAGAAGAATCTCGAGTTGCAGCAGGAGAATCTCGCCCTCACGCAGGCAAAGTTTGAAGCAGGAGCAGTGAGCGAGTTCGACGCTGCAGGTGCTAGAGCGGAGCTCGAGTCGCTTCGTGCGGCTGTCCCGACGCTCGAGGCCGAAGTTCGAGTAGCGATACATCGACTTTCTGTGCTGCTCGGGGCGCAACCGAACACCTTGGCGGGGGAGCTGAGCTCGCCCCTGCCACTCCCCCGATACGCGGGGCCTGTAGAGATAGTGCAGCCGACAGAACTTATTCGACGTCGCCCGGATCTACAGGCGGCAGAGCGAGTGCTGGCAGGGCAAACAGCGTTAATCGGAGCGGCGATTGCCGAGCTTTATCCGAAAATTCAGCTACAGGGTACGCTTGGTGTCGAAGCTTCAGACTTTGCAGATCTCACCAAAGGCGTAGGGACGTACACCTATGGTCCGACAATTTCCTGGACTCCTTTCGATTCCGGCAGGCTTCGTGCCCTGGTACGAGCACAGGATGAGCGGGCTAACGAGGCCTTGGTGGCCTATGAGCAAGCAGTGCTCCGAGCGCTCGAGGATGTCGAGAATGCGCTGGTGCGTTTTGGTGCTGAGCGCGTCCGCGTCGCTCGCTTGAGTGCTGCGGTCGAGGCAGCCGAACGGGCCCATTACATTGCGCAGGAGCAGTATCGCGAGGGCGTTACCGACTTTGCCACCGTGCTGCTAGCGCAACGAACGGTGCTGGAAAGTGAACGTAGTTTGGTCGACAGCGAACAGAACTTGGCCACTGCTCTTGTCGGGATCTACAAGGCGTTCGGCGGTGGTTGGGAGCACTGGTCTCTGGCGGAGGCGTCATAACAGTGCTGAGAGCCCTGCACGATGGCCATACGTAACAAAATACCGAGATGTTTTCCGCTGTTAGCCTGGGCGCTACTGCCCGTGAGTCTCGTGCATGCGCAGCCCGCGCATCAGATTCCCTGGGAAATGTACGAGCGAGCGAACGATATTGCGGAGACGCGAGAGCAGCGTCGGGAGGCAACCGCAGTCGAAGCGGAGCGGCAGCGCTTGGAGGCGGAGCGGGTGCGTCAAGCCCAAGAAGAAATGATGCGCAATCCCGGCTCGTTTCCACGGGAGCGCCTCAGCTATGAGGCGGCGCTCAATCAGAATCCATGGGCACGAGCCCGGCGACGGGAGATTCGCGTCGAGGTATTTGTTGCGGCTAGCTGCGAGAACTGTGATCGCATGGAGCGCTACCTCGATGAGGTGGGCGTACCGTACGTGCGGCACTACTTGGAGCCGGGCAGCGAAGCAGAGGAGATGTACCTGGCGCAGGTCGGTCGTGGAGAGATACCGGTTATCCGTGTCAACGGGCGGCTTGTTCGTGGCTACCGCCCGGAAGAAGTGCGAGCATTAATCCTCGAGGAGAAGCCGAATCCGCTCGACCAGTCCCCGGAGGCCGGTCTCGACTAGACGTCTCTCTTGCTACGTTCTGATTCCCTGCGGGCGCAGCCTGCTCGAGCGCCGAACAAGGCCTTCGAGCGAGCTTCGCTGGCAGGTCCCGCTTAAAAGCTGCGTTGTTCGACCGGCCCCGTCAGTCGTCCGTGTCGATGTCGAGAGGAGCGTGCATTTTTTTCTCACTTCCACTCTGCACCAGCGCCTTCCAGTAACAAAAGCAAGTGAGTGCCACGACGGCGCTCACGGATCCGCACATGAAAATCCACCCGGCTGTAGTCATAAGACCTCCTGGATGCCTCGCGCCTCCCAACGTTTAAGCGCCAGATGCGTCATACCGAGGAGTGCGACAAGCACTGCGAGAATGATTCCGACGGAAAACAAGGGAACGCCTCCCTCACTAAGCGACTTGATTCGAGCCGGCAAGTTATCGGGATGCACACACCATGCCCCAAACATGATTAGCAAATACGTTGGAGAGACATACTTGATGATAAACGGGAAAATTCGCGGCAACTTCATCTCAGCGCCCTCTTCAGCAAGCTGCCGGCCTTTTTCTGCTCCCAGCACCCAAGCAAAGAGAATGACTTGTAGCGTAGCCAAAACGTAGATCATCATTGTGCCTACCCAGAAATCCATGGTGTCCAGCGCTGCAAGATCCTTGCTGAAATACATTACGTAGATCGCTCCCGCCGTGGAGATTAGACCGAGCAAGGTGACCGATTTCTTTCGGCTGATATTGAAGCCCTCTTCGAGAAAGGCGATGGCAGGTTGCAGCATCGACAGCGAACTGGTTATTGCCGCCAAGAACAGCATGAAGAACCACAAGAACCCGAAAATCCAGCCTCCCGGCATGTAGAGGAAAACAACCGGGAGGGTGTTAAAACCTAAACCGAACGTACCCCCGACGGCACCTGCTGCGCCGAGAAAGATAAAAGCCGCGGGAATGGTGATTAGACCCCCGAGACAGACTTCGAAAAACTGGTTGGTTGAGGAGGCGGTGAGCCCGCTGAGCACAACGTCGTCGCGCCGTCGGAGATAGCTTGAATAGTTGATGATGATCCCGAATCCGACCGAGAGGCTGAAGAAAATTTGGCCGGCGGCAGCAATCCAGGTTTGCGGATTGAGCAGAGCGGCATACCAGACTCCATCAGTTGCCGTACCTTTCGGATTCCACATGAACCCCAGTCCATTGATAACATTTCGGTCGGGCAGCTCAGGATTCGGCGTGCCCAATGTCAGGACGCGAATTAGCACCACGAGTGCGCAGATTGCCATCAGCGGCATCGCCACTTTGCAGAATGACTCGATACCTTTGGTGATGCCGAAGTAAATCAGCGTGAAGTTGACGATAAAAACAACGGTACACCAGAACACACTGGGGTGGAGGTTCCCGGCGTAGACAAAGCCGTTCTGAGATAGGCCGGTCATATTCGCGAAGTGAGTAGCGCTCCGTTCGGCGTAGTGCGAAGGATCGGTTCCGAGATCGATCGTGCCGGTAAGATACTGAACGGCATAGGTGAGACACCATGATTCGATCACGATGTAGTACATGTAGATTACCAGCGGAATCAGCACACCGATCGAACCGAGGTAGGCCCACACGCGTTTACCTGAAATCGCATAGAACACTCCCGGCGCTGAATGGTAGCCGTGGCGTGCGCCCGCATGCCGTCCGATGGTCCACTCAGCCCAGCAGATGGGGACACCCAACAAGAGAAAGGCGATGAAGTAGGGAATCATGAAGGCGCCGCCCCCGTTTTGGGCGGCCTGACCCGGAAAGCGCAGGAAGTTACCCAGGCCGACGGCCGAGCCGGCGACCGCGAGAATGACGCCAATCTTCGTGGCCCACTGCTCGGGTGATTTGACCGGTTCGGGAGATTTACCCGGTTCGCGCGATTTCGTTGGTGACATATGGCTTAGAGGCCCTTGTGGTGAGGGGATTTCTTCCGTTCGATTGCCTCCAGCGGGTGCCTTGGGTCTGCCCGCCACTTAATCTTTTACCAGTTAACCGCTTAGATTACTGAATTGGCAAGGGATTTTGGTCCACGCAGGGTAGGCGGTAGGTAGGGGCCTACCGCGGCTAGTGAAATAGCCTGAAAGAGCTGCCGCAATCGGCGTACTGTCCGGCGCGTTTCGCTTCAGGCCATGACTCCGGACTGCAGCAACTCGGAAATCTCCGAGTGGAGCTCATCGGATGTCGCGACCAGCATTTCGGGGAAGGAACGGTCTTGTAGCGTTTGCACCTCAGGCAAGGAAGCGCCTGTCCATGTCGATGCCTTTCCTCCGGCGCGTTCGACCAGAAAGGCATGAACTCCCCAGTCGATTGCGCTATTGCCTTTTCCGAGAAAAGCGCAAGCCTCTCCGGTGAAGATGGCATTGATGTTTGAACAGTTCGGGTCGCGCTCATACGCCTCGGCAACGTCGATCACTTCGAAATGTGGAGAAAGCGCCGTAACCGCTTCGGGGCAGCGATAGCAATAGATTCGTCGGGGAGCAGAGGGGAAGGCGTACACCTGGCCAATCTCACCTCGCGCTATTTCATTGGGAGCCGCCAGATAGGTCGGTTCCCCTTGGACCGCGTGCACACATTTTTCGAACCCCGGCATGTAGATAATGCCCGCCTGATAGGATCGGGAGTCGACGACGCTGACGACTACATTGAAATCCCTACGCCCGTCAGCGTAGAAGCGTGTGCCGTCGATGGGATCGACCAGCACTTCCCACGGATGATCCGTGCTGAAGTATTTCATGCTCAGTGACTGGTCGACTTCCTCGCCGAAGAAGCGTAGCTGCGGAAAGCGGGCGAGCAGCGAGACTTCAAGGAAGTTTTGGACCGCGATGTCGGCGTCAGTTACCGCCTGGGCGAAGGGACTGTCATAGTCCTTGGCCGGTCGGCTTCGAATTTCCTTCTGCACCTCGAGGGCATACGCACCGGCAGTCCAGAGCTGCTGGAGTAGGTAGGCTCGAAGTTCGAGAATGTCGATTGCTGCTGACTGCGCCATGGTAATGCTCTGAATTAAGGTATACCCTGTTCGCCCTATACCTTAGCGGAGGCAGGCTTGGCCACAGTAGATCGCCGGTGATAGACGCTCTCGACTGAGAACACGGCTAATCCGCTCCAAATGCAGACAAAGGCTGCGAGGCGGGCCGGGTCGAACGGTTCGCCGAGCACAACTACGGCGACGAGAAATTGGAGTGAGGGGGCGAGATACTGCAGCAAGCCGAGGATGTAGAGTGGAAGTCTGCGCGCTGCTGCCGCGAACCAGAGGAGCGGCAGGGCGGTCACCACACCGGTGCTGACCAACAACGCCGCCGTGCTGAAATGCAAGTTTTCAGTAGTAGTGGAACTGGAGAAGAAGTGCCCGGAGTCATTTGCCTCAAGATGAAGTACGAACGCCGCTGCAGGGGCGAACATCCAGAGCATTTCTCCCGTCATCGACTGTAGCGCGGGGAGCGGAGCGAGCTTCTTGACTAGAGCGTACACCGCCATGGTTGCGGCAAGCGACAGTGCATAAAGCGGCACTCGCCCGTAGGCATGAGCAGCGACGGCAACGCCGACGACTGCCATGGCGATCGCGACATACTGCCCGACTCGCAGTCGCTCGTGAAACAAAAGCGCCCCCAAGGCAATGTTGAGCAAAGGGTTGATGAAGTACCCTAGGCTCGACTCTAGGACGTTACCTGTTTGAACAGCATCAATGTAAATGGCCCAATTCGCCGTGATGAGCATTCCGGAGAAGAGCAGGACGAATAGGACCTTTCGCCCGTGTCGAAAGAGGGAAGAAGGACCATCCTGTCCGGCAGCAAGCGATACCACCCAGAGCACCGGGAGGGACCACAGTGCCCGATGCGCCATCACTTCGAGCGCAGGGATACCACCAAAGGCCTTCCAGTAGAGGGGTAGGACCCCCCAGGCGCTAAATGCGAGCACCGCCAGCGCCATACCTCTTCGATCGTGCATCAGTAGTTCTCCTCGCTCATGTAGTTTCGCAACATGGCGACGATCTGGACATTCGGCAACGCCTCTTGTAATTTTGCCTAAAACTTACCGCTAGTGGTCGCTGGAGGTTATTAAATGGCAGAAACGGCGCGAGTTGACTTGCTGGACCGGAGGCTGCTCGCCGCTCTCGACCGCAATGCACGCTCCTCGGTCAGCGCGCTGGCTCGAGCGGTCGGCGAGGGGCGGGATCGGGTCGAGTATCGCTACCGGCGACTGGTAGAGCTAGGCGTAGTTCGAGGCACTTCGGCCGTCATCAATCCCTACCGGCTCGGTCTGACCGTCTACAAGACGTACCTCAAGCTGGAAAACCGGCGAACCCGCATTGTCGAGTTTCTTCGCTTTCTCCAGGCACATCCTCGGGTGTACTGGATTGCGGAGTGTGACGGTAGATGGGATTTCATCTTTTCGGTGTTTGCAACTTCGCCCTTCGAGTTCTATCGAGTGCAGAATGAGGTCCTGAGCAACTTCGGCGACCTTGTTCTGAGTTTTGATGTCTTCACGTTGGTCAACCTCTGGCTGTATCGGCGGTCCTACCTCGGTGCGGCTTCAGACGAAGGGGTTCTTATTGGCGGGATGCCGGAGTTCAATCGTCTTGGTGATCTTGAATATCAACTACTGAAGGCGCTCGCCGAGGACGCGCGTAGCGCAACTACTCATCTCGCTGAACTTCTTTCAACCACCCCGACCATCATTTCAAATCGGATTGGCAAGCTCGAGCAGGGCGGGATCATCGGCGGCTACCGGGTCGACCTTGATCTCGCAAAGTTGGGGATGACCATGTTCAAGGCTCAGCTTTACCTGCGGCAGTACCGAGACGAGGACGTGCAGAAGCTTCGATCGTTTTGTGCCCACCACCCGCGTATTACCTACTTTATCGAGCAACTTGGCGACTGCAAGCTGGAAGTTGAGCTCGAGGTGGCGAGCTACGACGAGTATGTCAGCATTATTCGGGAGCTTCGCAGCCGGCATTGCGGCTTAATCCGGAACATCGAAACCAATCTTATCGCCCATGAAGAGTATCACTGGAGCCCACGAGGGATTCGCCTGTACGCGGAGAATCACGCTACCTAAGGTCCCCACATCGCTCGAAGTTGGGCGACCCGTTTGATCGGACTATGCTGTCGAACTGTTGTTTGAAGCAATCCAGGCTTCTTTGTATACTTCTCAGGTCCAGGACAAGCCCGGCCGGGGCTCCCGCGTCCAGCTCTTTCAGTGAAGGGGCAAACAGTTGAACGGACAAATAAAGGGGCAGAAGGAAACTGGCAGCTCGGTTCGCCGTTCGGGGTGAGTCGAGCGAGTCACAGTAAAAAAGGTATTTCGTGGTGACGTAGCCACGAGTTGTCTCTCTCGGTTTTCGCCGACATGGCGTTCCTTTAAAAAGGAAGGACTGTCCAATGAACACTATCCTGACCTGGTTCTGGATACTGCTGCAAGCGGCTTGTGTCATTTCCATAGGTACTATCGTGCTCGTGGTACTTGCTGTTTTCGCCCCTATCGCATGGTCGTACTTTCGTACTCGGGTAAGAACCTGGAGCGAACAACGTTCGAAGTCGAATCCGGTCCACCACTCCGAAATTTGTTTGATCGAAATGGAAAGCGGGCTGAGCTACACGCACTACTCATACCAGCAAGTCCCCGAGCGAGTTGTCTTTACCGCGCCCTGGGAAACAAGTCCTACTGTCCGAGGATTCTATTCTCACTTCCCCGGGCGTGGGGAATGGATTCAGATGTATACGACGAGGCAGGATGCCACCGGGGCTCTCGGGGTGACGCTCGAGGAGATGGAGCAGCGTTCGCAAACGCATCGGGCAACGCTGTTCGTGGTTACGGACAGCGATCGTCACTACCTCCGCCTTGAGCAGCCGAGGAATTCCATTGTGACTGAGCATGACTACTACCTGCTGGAGCGCTGCGGTCGAAACGGCGACATGCCGGGAATTCTTTCCGAGCGTTCGCCAAGTGCACTGGGCAGAGAGGGTGAACTGAGCAGAGAGGGCGATGCGAGGAGAGAGGGCTTGCGATGACGAGCACTCGCGGTGGAGCTATTACAAAGAGAGGGTTTTCACAGGCGGACTCCCGCCGGGGTTTCAGTCTGTGCCTCTCTCTTCTTTTTCCGTTCAATCTACTTTCCTTTGAACGATCTGGAAGAAAATCTGCTGGTCTTTTTTTCTGACTGTATGCTCACATAGCAGCAATGCGCCCAACCTTTCACCGAGGGATGCCGAGTTGGCCCTGAAAACATTCGAAGCTCCGCCGGAAGAGAAAGAATCACGGTCGCTGATTCCCGCCGTGTGCAGTTTCTTGTGTGGGTTGGGTGTGTTCGTCATTGCGCTGGTGCTCAGTGCTCCGTTAGCTGTGGCCTTGTTCGGAAGCGCGGTCGGTGGCGGAGCTGCTTTTTTCCTGTTTCGATACAGCCCGGTCCCGCGAGAAGATCGTGGAGAAGACGAGCACCGGCCATCGTCGAGCCCCGCGTTCGTCGCGCTGGGGCAAAATCCGGAAGGGGGAGTCTCTCGTATCAATGGGGGAGGCCAAGGTAGTCTGTTACCTGGGCAGCGCCAACAGGTAACGGTCCGTTCACGCCGAGGCCAGCCGACTCCTTCCGAGATCGAGGCTGAGAGGCGGCGCAAGCGCGAGGATTTCCTGCGGCGCTTCGAGCAAGATCCGATGGGCGAG
>JAGRAW010000619.1 GCA_020434415.1 Bdellovibrionales bacterium | reverse complement strand
CCCAGTAAATCGAACGTTACTTCCGATAGAAACGTTCCCGTACGAGGCACCATCACGAAGCAAGATGTGAATGGTGCCGTCGACTCTAAAGTTCTTTCCTACGCGCGCCCCTCCAAGTCCAAGTCGGGCTCGCCAATATAAAGACCTGAGAAACGAGAACATTGGGTACTTCGCTCACTCTCAACTTGCCGGTTCCGCCTCGCCTTTCCAGAGCGGCGCCCCACGTGTTCTGGTGGGATTCGGCATTTTCCTATTACCTATATGATGCTATCCAATCGCAGAACCCCTTAGTAGAAGGAGGAATCACTTGCTCGACGAGCATATACAAGAATGGCAATCGTTTGTTCAGCGAGTCAATCTAATCGGACTGTTCGACCATTCCGGTAGGGCAGGAAATGGCTTTTTTTTTACTGTTTTCGATTTACACCCCGAGATAATTTGCTGTCCTTGGATGCATTATACCTATTCGTATCTAGTTAGGAGGTTTGGGCTGGAGCAAATACTGCCCTGCGAATCGGTCCACTCCTATTGGGTCCACGAGTACTACTTTAGACTGCTTTATCAGGACCGTTCAACTGAATCAGATGCGCAGATCATCAAGTTCGGCGGAGATCCTTCCGCTGTCGTCGCCCGCGATAGAATACGGGCAATATTCGATTCTGTTGTTCGTGGCCAATCGACTATCTTGCGCCGAGAGCTCGTCTTACTGACTTATTTCGCGTATGCGAAGGGTACTGACCGAGACCTCAGCAGAATTCGTTACATCCTCACGAGCGATGTCATCAGCAACTACGAGACTGTTCTTCGGGAGTTCCGAGGCGACGCCGTAGTAGCCACCTTAGAAGACTTTCCAAAAGCCAAGCTCCTGAGTCTAGTCAGAGACCCGCGAGCTGTGTTCGCGTCGAACCGGCACCAGTTCGTGAATGCGAACGGCAATATGTACGGGGTTAGGTTCGGCACTTATGCTTGCCGCTTAAAGGAGTTGATGCAACTGAGCCTCGGATTCGAGAGTTGCGCATATCTTTTTTGGATTCTCTACGCGACAACTGCTGCGCGCAGCATGTATCGAATCAAAAAAATGCTCCCTGGGAGATTCCTGACCATACGCAACGAGGACCTCAACCTTCGCTTCGCTGAGACGTTGAAAGATATCTGCGCGCAACTGGAAGTTTCGTTTGATGCCCGTTGGGCCGAGCGAGAATTCATGCCCACAAGCGTAGGCTGTCCCTGGCGAGGAACGGGAGCCTACAACAACCGTTACCAAACCAATTTGACCGGCCCGCTCCAGAATGATTCCCAGCTGGTTGCCGATCGAACCAGCGGGCCGAATGCATACGTAACTAGACGGTGGCGCTCCAAGCTGAGTCGCAGCGAGATTGCGCTGACGGAGCATTTGTTCCGTGAAGAGCTGATAGACCTGGGATACGACTTTCTTGAAACCGAGCGAGGTTCTATCTCGAGGGTCCGACTTCTCGCTGCCGTGGTAGTGCCGTTTCGTGGCGAGATACCTGGGCTACGATGGCTACTTGAGGGCTTCAGGCAGGGGCCTCGAGAGCTTACAGAGCGGGTGCTTTACTATTTGTCGCTGCCCCTATTCTATGTTGGCGCAAGAGCTCAACTCTGGCGGCTGATTACCAAGCGACGTTTCTTCGAAGGGGTAGTCGGGAACACTGTTAACCCAGCGCCAATGCCTTGACCCGTGCTATCTCCAGCGTTCGCTTCG
>JAGRAW010000618.1 GCA_020434415.1 Bdellovibrionales bacterium | reverse complement strand
GTTGACGGGACCTGGAGCTGGGGGAACATCTGGCGGACAGTCATCGAGTCGCTCAAGCTTGACGGCATCCGCGACAACGAAGCCGTAATATGTCGAGTCTGGATTCTGTCCCTGCGTGACGATGTTACTCAGGGAGACGCTTGAAGGGTTGCAATACTGTCCAAGTGATACAAAGCCTTCGAAGTCGGGCGAGTACAGACTTCGGTTGCGCTGATCGACGACGATATCGCCAGAGTTTTGTCCACTATCGTAGGTGACTTGATACTTTGCGTCGGGGGCGCGATTGCTATGCTCGTGAAAGAAGACCTTTACATCATAGAGTCCGACGAGTGAGCCGAGACTCCATGTCGCTGCCCCAACCGTATCGCCATTGCCCGGATAGTCAAAGTGACTCCACGTGTGATCATTGTTCCACGCCCCGGGTTTGGAAGGATTGTAAGACCAGCTTCCCGTCGTGCTGAATCCAGCATCTTGGTCATCGAAGTAGAGAGTCTGGGCGGAGACCTTGGATGCGCTTGCGCAGAACAATAGCCAAGCTGCGGTTACCAGGTTCAGGAACGTTATTTTCTTCAGCATCGCAAGACTCCTTGCTGTTCCTTTGAGAATGAACGGCGGACTTGAAAGGACGATATCCTTCTCCGGTTTAAGGAACAATCGAGAAGTGTTTGAAATTGGTGAGTGGTGCCGAAGCTGAAACGCCTGATGGAGCCGCACTGTGGATGCCGTATGCCCGCCGAAGCTACCGACCGCCCGTTGCAGAGCTTCTCCAGCAGGCACTAACGCACTAGGTAATCCGGGCATACCCCCAGCGAATCCCCGTGACGCAAGTGCGCTCGCGCGGCGTTCTCAGGGAGCCAGAGCGTTCGCTTCGACTTGTGGCAGACGGGAGTGTCCAAGTGCTTAGCGCGATGTCCCGGTTGCCCGGAGCGTGGGGCGCAACCCGTTGAAGCCAGGAGCAGGCAGAGTCCGAGCTGCCAAACAGCCAGTTGAGGTTTCATAAGCACGTTTCCTCCGAGGTTTGAGATACGCTGTCCGCGAATACTATACCTGGAGCAGCATAGGCGCGACATAATCGCCGGCGGGTGGCGTTTCGACCGGCTGGAGAGGCTTCAGGTATGCCAGGTGGTTAGGCGAGGCGCTCTTTCAGTAGTTTCTCAGCTAGATCGAGCCGGTGCAGATACGGTTGCGCGAAGGTTTGGTAGCGAAGCCCATCGATATGCGCGAGAGCGTCCGGCACTGCACCCAGATCGCCCAGACCCATTGCAAATTGGAGTGAGCAGTAGGTCAAGTGGAGCGTGTCTGCTCGCTGGTAGGCATCTCGTAAGATATGGTTGAAACATTCGGTCAGACCATCTCTGCCGCACTCGGCGACCGAGTCTGGGAAGCGGCTGTCAACCTGCGCCGCGCTGTAAGGAGTGTGCAATCGAAATACATAGGTCGTGTCATAGTGGGCGCAAAGCTCGAGCTTGTCCTGAAACAACAGCAGGAAAACTGGCAGCCAATAGCAGGTGATCCATGCATAGTCTTGAAAGAGGAAGTAGGTCCCCGGCATGACATGGTTCGCCATCTCGCGCATGAAGACTTTCGTTCCGAACCATGACTTGCATCCGTCTATGAAAACGGCGTCGTACCGCTCGCCAGGTGCTAGGCCAAAGCTTCGCTCCGTCGGTACCTGTTCGCCGGGTTTGCTGGGTAGCAACTGATTGCGGATTTCAAGCATGCTGAAATACGGTC
>JAGRAW010000617.1 GCA_020434415.1 Bdellovibrionales bacterium | reverse complement strand
ACTCCTGCACCGATGGTAAACGTGCCCGTTTGCCCCTCTCGCACGGCGACAGCTAAATCCACCTCTTCCGGTTGCACTGACGGCTCCGGCGTAATCGTGACCTCGTCGAAATACCCTAGCCGTTGGAGCAGTTCTTGACTGCGCTTGATTTTGGAGCTGGAGAATAGTTCCCGTTCGTTTATCCGCATCGTTCGGCGAATAACATTGTCGCGCGTCTTTTCGTTACCGGAGATTACGATCCGATCGATATGGATCAGCTTTCCTTTGTCGACGGCGAAATCTACTTTGACCGTGCGATCCGTGCGATTGATGCTGGTCACCGGATCGACGTTCGCGAAGGCATACCCTATGTCCGTGTATTTTTCCGAAATGGTGAAGGTGTCTTCACGAAGCCGCTCGACATTGAACACTTCGCCCGTTTGCGATTTGATGCCGGTAAGCGTCTGTTCGCGACTGTTCTCGAACAGGTCCCCACTGGCGGTAATCTCACCGAAGTCGTAGATCGCTCCTTCATCCACCCGAAAGGTGACGCGGAGCCCATCCTCGATGTCGGAAACGACCGGTTCCGTTACCTTGACATCGACAAACCCTTTCGTCAGGTAGTACTGCGTCATGCGACGCACGTCTTCTGCAAGCTGCTCCTCCTTCACAATCCCGGTCCCAAGCGCCCAGGAAACCCACCACCGGTAGCGTGCCGTCGCTATCACGTCGAGCAAGTCGTCTTCATCGACCTGCTGATTACCCTCGATGACCACTTCGCGGATGACTTTCTCGTTGCCTTCCTCAATCTCGAAGGTCACGTCGACTTGATTCTCCTGCACCGGCTCGACGTCATACGTGATCTTGGTACCGTAGAAGCCCTGCGTCTGGTAATACTTCTCGAGCTCTTCAATGCTGGAAGCGAGCTTGAGCCGATCGAGAAAGCGTCGTACCGGGAGATTCAGTTTTTCGCGGATAGTGTCCTCGGAAACTTCATCGTTGCCTGCGATTCGGATCTCGCGAATGGCGGGCTTTTCTTCGACCTTGAACGCCAGGACGGTGCCCCGGTTGGTCTGCCGCAGCACGGCAGTCACTTGCTCGAAAAACCCGGTCCGATAAATTTCCTTGATATCCCGTTCGACAGTCCGCGCATCGAACCCTTTACCCACTTCGGAAGACACCTGGAGGAGCACTGTCGAGTCTTCGATACGGGCATTACCCTCGACCACGATCTCGCTTAGATTCTGTGCCACTGCCAAATGGCTGCACACATGAAGCACAAGCACGAGGAACAGGATTCTTACCATGGGAGTGCCACCTTCTTAGCGCTCTACCAGCCCTTGCGGCGTGAGCTCAACTATTCGATTCATCATGCGGGCTAGTTCAAGCGAATGAGTGACAACGATGAGAGTGATCTTCTCTTCTTGCTGAAGCTGCAGCAGCATCCGACTCACTTCTCCGCCAGTACGCATATCAAGATTGCCGGTTGGTTCGTCCGCCAGCACCACACCGGGGTTACCTGCAAACGCTCGCGCCACCGCAACCCGTTGCTGCTCCCCTCCGGAGAGCGCCCCTGGTCGGTGGGTCAGACGATGCGACAGCCCTGCTCGCTCCAGCAGCTCCACCGCCCGCTTTCTAGCGGCTCGCTGTGACACCCCTTGGATCAGTAGCGGCATCGCGACATCCTCTACCGCATCAAACTCCGGCAGCAGATGAGGGAATTGAAAAACAAAGCCGAGGGGTTACCCGCGAAAACGCGCGAT
>JAGRAW010000616.1 GCA_020434415.1 Bdellovibrionales bacterium | reverse complement strand
AAGTTGATCGCTGAGCTGGAGGGACGGACCGTTACGGTGCGAGGGCAGCCCGTCACACTGCGGGAGCTTGGCAACGCTTCGGTTGTTTCCGTTCCGATGAGCTTCAAGCAAGAGTTTATCAACGTCCTGGCCGATCCCAATATCGCGTTACTGCTCGGATTAGGCGCCATGCTCGGCTTAGGTATCGAGCTGTACCATCCCGGAGGGATCTTGCCTGGTGTATTCGGTGCAATCTGTCTCATCCTCTCGCTCGTTGCCGGACAGGTGCTCCCGATTAGCTATGGAGGACTTGCGCTCCTTGCCCTAGGGGCAGCTTTGTTCGTCGTAGAGCTGTTCATGCCGGCGTTCGGAATTTGGGGGGCAGCGGGGGTTGTCTGTTTCGTCCTGGGTTCAATCTACCTCGTCGACAGCGATATGATCTGGGCGGTGGGAGATTTTGGGGTCAACGAAGCGCTTGTTGGTTCCATTGCAGGTGTCGTGGGAGGCCTGCTCCTGCTGGTCAGTTTTCTTGCCATCCGGGCACAGCGCCGACGGGTGACGACCGGAAAGGAGGGGCTAGTCGGTAAATCGGCTCTGACCAAAACGGCTTTCGCCCGGCGGGAACCGTCCGGTGAAATGAGAGGTAGGGTCGAAGTCATGGGAGAATTGTGGCATGCTCGGTTCGCCGACGGCGGCGAGGCACCGGAGGTGGGCGAGCGGTTGACTGTAAAAGCCTTGGAAGCAGGTATGACGCTGGTCGTAACGCGGAACGCGTCAGGAGATGAGCAGTGACGTGGCGCTTACTACGGGGGAAGTGACGCTTACTGTCGGGCCACGAAGTGGTCGTTACAAATCAGGAGCTAAGGTAGCACCATGCAGGCAATAATCATTATCGTCGTCGTCCTCTTGATTCTACTGTTCAACATTTTCAAGGTGCTGAACGAATACGAGCGCGCCGTCATTTTCCGGCTCGGCCGTCTGGTGAATCCGCGAGGACCGGGGCTGGTAATTCTTATCCCCGGTCTCGAACGCATGCGTCGTATCGACATGCGAACGATCACGATGGACGTCCCCCCGCAGGACGTCATCACCCGAGACAACGTTTCGGTGAAGGTAAACGCGGTCGTGTATTTTCGTGTGATCGACGTCAGCAAGGCGGTGGTCGAGGTCGAGAACTATCTCTACGCAACGAGCCAGCTCTCGCAGACGACGCTGCGCAGTGTCTGTGGTGAAGCCGAGCTTGATGATCTGCTGATCGGCCGGGAGCAAATCAATATGCGGCTGCAGGAAATTCTGGATACCGCGACCGATCCCTGGGGCATCAAGGTCTCGATGGTCGAAATCAAGCATATCGATCTACCGCCTGAGATGCAGCGAGCAATGGCTCGCCAGGCCGAGGCAGAGCGGGAGCGTCGAGCGAAGGTGATCAACGCGGAAGGGGAATTTCAGGCGGCAGAGAAACTGTCAGATGCTGCGCGAATTATTGCCGAAGCGCCGCAAGCCTTGCAGTTGCGCTACCTGCAGACGCTGCGGGAGATTGCCACGGAGAACAACTCTACGACCATCTTCCCCATTCCTATCGACTTCTTGAATGCGTTTATGCGTAAGGTCTCGGAGTGAGCGCAGCGGCTTTTTCCTACGAGCTACCGCCGGAACGCATCGCGCAATATCCGGCGGGCTTTTCAGGTCGGCGGAGCGATGCCTTACTGCTCCGCGCGAAGCGACAGCTAGGAGCGACGGGGTCTTCCGATCTGGCGCTCTCCG
>JAGRAW010000615.1 GCA_020434415.1 Bdellovibrionales bacterium | reverse complement strand
CGCAGGTAGTAGAGGCGGGCCCGTCGAACGCGACCTTTCTGCTTCACCTCAATCTTGCTGATACGAGGAGAATGGAGCGGATACACACGCTCGACACCGACGTTGTAGGAAACTTTGCGGACCGTAAAGGTTTCGTGCGATCCCCCGCCGTTACGGCAGATAACGACCCCTTCGAAGATCTGAACCCGCTCCTTGTTCCCTTCTTGAATCAATTGGTGAACTCGGACGGTATCCCCCGCTCGAAACGCAGGAATATCGCTTTTCAGTTGCTCAGCATTCAGCTTGTCGAGGAAACTCATCGGTCGTGCACCGTTCGGTCTTGCACCGGCTCATCGAGCGGCGCAGGTTTTCTTTCGCTTTACGCGGCACTCGGAGGCCGCATCAGCGGGAATAATCTGTAGTATCCATTGCTTGAGGCGTATCGGCAGCGATAGCATACCACCGCAAGTCAGCGGAAAATCGAGCGAGTGATCTAATCGATCGACCATATAGTTGTCAACAAGACCTCGCCGGATGTTCTTATAGCCGATTGTCGGCCGCTTGCTATAGAGTTCCCCGGCAGCGGCGGGGGTGTCCAGTAGCTCAAACGGCTGACTGAGGCCAAACCGCGAGTCGCAAATAAGCCAGTAATCTTAAGACCTTGAAAGAACCACCTGCTACTCCCCCTTGCCCGCCCGGCTCGACAGCCCCGACGGTGAGCATTATTTCAGTCGGCGCAGAGCTACTGAACGGCGACGTCCTCGACACCAATAGCACTTTTCTGGCGAGGGAATTGACCTACGCCGGTGCAAAGGTTCGACGGGTCACGGAAGTCGACGATACCCTGGAGGAGATTCGAGATGAGCTTGTTCGGGAAGGGACGCGCTCGAACATCATCATCACCACCGGCGGCTTAGGGCCGACGAGCGATGACAAAACCAGAGAGGCAATTGCACAAACAGTCGGAGTGCCGTTGGAAGAGCGCTCCGAGTCGCTAGAACGCCTCGTGGCCTACCTGGAACGCCGCGGGAGAGCACTAAACGAGACGAACCGTCGTCAAGCGCGCTTCCCTCAAGGCGCAACGATCCTTCCCAACGGTTATGGCACTGCGGATGCGTTCATCACCGACTACGGCGCGACCGCGATTATCTCCTTGCCCGGCCCGCCGAAAGAACTGGAACCGCTTTTTCGAGAAGCGGTCCTACCCTGGCTGATCAGGCGATTCCCCGGCATCGTGCGCGCGCCTCGCCGCTATCTGCGTTGCTTCGGACTCTCCGAAGCTCATGTGGGAGCTCAACTTGAGCAAGCCGGACTGCCTGCCGCGATCGACATCGCCTACCGCCCGCAATTTCCCGAAATTCTGTTAAGTTTTTTCGTAACGGACGGCGGTATTCCGCTTGCAGAACAGGAACAGTTGCTCGAAGAAGCTGAACACCGTGCACGCGAAGTGCTCGGCGAGGCGCACATCATTAGCAGCGATCCGGAGGAAAGACTGCCGGAAGCCGTCGCCAAGCTTTTAAAGAGCAAACAGGTGACCCTTGCTGCCGCTGAATCCTGTTCGGGCGGCTTGTTTGCGCATCGCCTGGTCTCACTTGCTGGTTCTTCAGAATTCTTCCTCGCCTCGCTCGTCACGTATAGTAACGAAGCGAAAGAAGTGTTCGCCGGCGTCAAACCGTCACTGATCGAGCACTATGGTGCCGTGAGCGAACAGACGGCAATTGCCATGGCACGAGGAGCCCGTTTTCGAATCGGCGCTGATCTGGCGATTTCGATTACGGGCATCGCCGGACCTGATGGCGGGAGTGATGAAAAGCCGGTAGGCACCGTC
>JAGRAW010000614.1 GCA_020434415.1 Bdellovibrionales bacterium | reverse complement strand
AAGCTCGCTGGCAGCCGATGGCTCGCTTGCTTTTCATTGACCTTTGCAGCGGGCTTCTCACTGTCCGAACCATGCCGCTCCAGTTCGCCACGCATGACGCGGACGTCTCGCGGAGCCTCTATGCCTAAAGTGATGCGATTCCCGGAGATCCGCGTCACCGTGATGATGACATTGTCGCCGATGACCAGACGTTCGCCTTCTTTTCGACTCAGTACTAACATTTCCCTGCTCTCCTTTAAAGACAAGCTTGACGTTCCTTGATGCCGATCCGTCGATTACGCAAGCGCTGTGCCAAAACGGCGAGTGTGTCGTGTTTTCATACTTGGAACTTGAGCAAAACTGAGAGAAACGTTCAATTTCTCCCAAAGGTTTGCTTTCATTCCGAAAACGCTTCAAATTTCTGCCGTCTATTCCAGCGATCCCATCTATCCCCATTGCGAAAGTGCTTCATACCTGCAGTAGAGGTTTGCCGATTCGCAATTTGATTCAGTTCGTCTCAAAATGAGAGAGCGGGATTGCTCACTTGCTTGCGACACCAGAAGTATCGCAACTGCCTGTGACACCTTTGGTCACGGTGCTGAGAAAAATTAGAAAATGGTCTATGAAGCACTGTGAGGGGCTGCGGCGAGCAAATTCAGAAAGGTTGATTATCGACCTTTTTGAATTGCCTGCGTTCGTTCTCCATGCAAACCCACTCGGGACGAGCGTTCCCAAGCTTTGACACGCTGATTGTATAGCGAACTTAGTACCGAACGGGGTGTGGGCGAAACTACTTCCGCTGGTTGGGGTTATGCATAGTGTAGGGCCGTTTAGTCACGCAACTTTCCCGAACTGATTTCGCTGAGAAGCTGAATTCGTGGAGGAAGTAACTAACATCAACAATAAGACCGCTCAGTCGCTCCTCCTCCGAGGGGGTAAAGTCTTGGTCAACGATCTGACGACCGAAACTGCGAATGGCGCTGCGGGGTTCACCAATACATTCGTATTATGTCTGTGTACAAACATTTCCTTTTGCCCCTCTCGTCGGGTCGCCGCCTCATGACTGGACGTCTTTTCTCTATTGGTACTCCCTCCCGCTGCACTGCAGACGATTTGCGCGTCAGCCCAAGAGGCTTGTCGACTAGTCGTAGCATTTTGAGCTTGGCCATCGCCGCAGCTTTTTGGGGTACGGCTTGTTTACCCAACGGCGTCCAAGCCCAAGAGGCAGCGGCCGCCGAGGCGTCACAGCCGGAGACGACTCCCACACCACTGAATTCTTCGGCTCAGCCCCAATCCGAGGAGCCGTTGTGGTTGAATTTCAACGGGCAACCCTGGAACCAAGTGCTGGAATGGTTCGCTGACGAAACTGGCATGTCCTTGCATAAAGATACCTGGCCAGCTGGAACCTTTACCTACGTTGATACGCGTCGACAATACACGGTCGATAAAGCGATCGAAATGATGAACCTGTTGCTGATGCAAGAGGGTTATGCGTTGATCCGTCGAGGCCAATTATTGATGGTCGTCGACTTGGAGGACAACCTTGCTCGGGATTATTTACGAGAACTAGCTGAGCCGCTGTCGCCAGAAGAGCTCGATGAACGAGCGAACTCTGATTACGCACGAGTAACCTTTTCGCTAGGGGCCATGTCCCCCGAGGACGCAGCTCAAGACCTCGAGAAACTGCGTAGCCCATCGGGTTCCATTCAGGTTCTGCAAGCTTCAAGAAAGGTCGTTGCTACGGACACGGTTGGCAGCCTAAAGGCAATCCGAGATGTACTTGGCGGAACGAGTGGGCTGGACGACGGAGTGCTCGAGATCGAGCTGAAGTATCGCCCCGCTG
>JAGRAW010000613.1 GCA_020434415.1 Bdellovibrionales bacterium | reverse complement strand
GATGACGCGGAATTCCTCATCGAAGCTACCGGACGCGCGCTGCATTTCATCAGCACGACGTCGCACTCGATCGCGGTCGTCGAGGTGCACGAGATCGTACCAGTGGACCGGCGTTCCGGCTAGAAAGTCCTCCGGGGCGACGCCGAAAAAGTCGAGTGCACGACGGCTGACGAACGTAATCGTATGTTCCGTATCGCAGTGAAAAATGATGGCATCTGAATGTTCTACCAAGCGGCGGTAGCGCTCTTCAGAAGCTGAACCCTGTCCGTCCGCACCGAGATGCGCGTGTTCGGTAATATCGATTGCGACACTTTCGAATCCATCGCCGTGTTTACGCGGACCGAATTGGTCGAGCACCTTCAACAACACTCCCATGTCTCTGTGACGGAGCCGATACTCGACGGGGTGCGCCATTAGGGTGCTGTTAAAGCCGCTCTCATAGGCGTGGCGCACCGCCGGTAGGTCTTCCGGTGCAACGACACGGCGCAGATATTCGCCAAAATGCAGACCCAGCAGTTCTTGTGAGGAAAGTCCCGTCAGGTCTTGGACCATCTGATTGACGGAACGAATGTAGCCGCGAGCATCGAAGCGCACGACGCTGCAGAGCGACGGTGTTTCAGGCGTGGGAACATTCGAGCCGGCGAATCTCTCCTCGTAGGCGGACATGCTCATGCAGGCGTTGACTGCAATGCCGAGGACGCGTGCGACATACTCCGCGAAAGCGACCTCTTCTTCCGTCCATGATTCGTCGCTTGGTGCGCGAAAGACCACTACCGTGGCAGTAGGGATGCCGTGCGCTCGTGCAGATACCGCCAAGAGGCCGCCGACGTCGAGTCGCTCTAATGCGGCCTTGATTCCCTGTAGCGCGGCATCAGTTCGACCGTTATTCGTGACGTAGGCCCCAGGAAGTCGCCGAGCCAAAGACTGGAGCTGAGTGACGGCAGCCAACGCGTCCGGATCGCGCGCCGGGTCGACGTCGTCAGCACTCCATTCGATCGGAGGCTGCTGCGGCGGGGGAAATTGGTCACGATCGAGCAGCACTACGGCGCGTGTTGCACCAAGGCATACGCCAAAGTGCTCCGCCGCGTTAGCGAGGACCCGTCGTAACTCAAATGTGGAAAGCAACGATTCGACCACTTGCGTGGCGAGCCGCGGCTCAAACCCTGCCATCCGATCAATACCTCTCACTACTGCAGGAACGGAATACGACTTTTCGGATGGCGCAGTTCCGTTCCTGTTCGAATCCACCCGTATCGGAGCGGATTCTCCCTCACTTTAGCTTTTTGCTGCGCCTAACGCCCAGTCTTCCGTCCCAGCACCAATAGCCGACTCCGACGCACGCCCTGCGCGAGCGCACCTAAGACCGTCTCCTGATGCCGCTGCCGCCGAAGCCCGCGAAGTTCAGGGTCTCCCATGGATTCTCTCATCTCCTGCCGAAATTCATTGACATCCATCCGTAGTCTGGCGAACCGGCGCTTGCGAGCTAACAGGAGATCCAGACCCCCAAAACATAGGACGGCAAAAGCCGCGCCTCGCAGCATCGCGGTAGCGGCAGCACACAGCAGTTCCAACGCCTGCTCAGCTCCGTCCAGACCCCAGACCAAAAGCTCTCGGCCATAGCTGAGCGTTAGCCAAACCGATGCTCCAATGAATGTCGCGAGGTAAAGCACGCGCTTGCCGAGCTCGCGAAGCAACCCCGGTCCTTCGCCCGGTTGAAGGCCGAGCAATCTCCGGATACCCTTGAAAAAATCCAACCGCCCCGCGCTGGGGAGCAAGGCGGCAGCTGAGAAGTGGACCCCAACCTGAAGCATTTCTGCTGTCATCGCTG
>JAGRAW010000612.1 GCA_020434415.1 Bdellovibrionales bacterium | reverse complement strand
CATACGCTTCAAATCGGCCGTTTCGGCCGCGCTCCCGGGCGGCCGTCGAAGCCATTCCGGCAAACGCCGGACAGCAGCGGCACCGTTCGCTGACTCGCTATTGAGCACTGGTAACGATGATACGTTGTTCATCACTGCATACTCGCAGGTGGACTAGCTCGATTCACGAGCGTCCCTATTCATCCGAAGGAGCCTGATTCATCCGCAGGAGCGCCTCCTAGTCGAAGGAAGGGGGCCCTCCTACTCATCCGATGGAGCCCTCTTACTCATAGGAAGGAGCCCTCTTACTCATAGGAAGGAGCAAGGAGCGCTTGAAACAGCAGCGCCTTCTTCACGTCCCCCTGCAGCTTTACCTTCTGAGCAAGGATAGCCAATTGCGGATTGAGCTTCCCGTTGACGAGCGACATGAAGTCCTTTTGCGACATTGACAACACAATCTCTGCGTCTTCTTTGCGGTTCACGACCTCGAGCTGTTCTGCCACGGTTACCGTCCACACTCCGCCCTGAGCCCCCTTGAGCTCGATGCGATAGGTGCCGTCAAACTGTTGGCGCTCCTCCGGTTCCACAATATCGAAGCGATAGAGCAATTCCGTACCGAAGAATTCCTTAGGACTAGCGACATCCGTCTGCCATGGCAGGTGGGCTGCTTGCGGGTCGAGCGGCTCGCCGTCAAGATCGAAGCCGGGTCCAAGCGGATCATCGCTTTCGTATTCTTGCAACTCTTCGGGCTGTTCAGTGTCGCCGTCGGTCTCCGCTGCCCCGTCGAGCGCATCATCGTCCGCTTCTTCGTCGTCATCATCATCCGCATCCTTGCGGCTCGCCGCCGGGGCTCTCGCAGCACGCTTGGCCGGCTCTGCAATAGCAGCCTGAGCGTCGCTTGGAGCGGCGACTACCTCAGCGTCGGAGGAAACCGTATCGTGGTCTGGGTCATTGCCCGGTTCATCGTCCGGGCGGGGAAGTGGCTTGTCGTCCAAAGGAGCACCAACTCTCTGTAGAAATAAAGCTCTGGTAAACTGCCGGAGTTTTGCGCAACTCTCGGTAACAGCAGATAAAGGGGTTTTGTAACAGAATGTCATCTTCAGCGCATCACCGGGTCATTGTCGTCACCGGCACTATTGGTTCGGGCAAAAGCACCGCATGTAGCATTCTTCAGCATTTAGGGGCAGTCGTCATCAGCGCAGATGTACTGGCTCGTCATGTTGTGGCACCTGAATCCGAAGGGCTCGCACGAGTTGTCGAGCGATTCGGCCCCGAAATACTAGCACTGGATGGAAGCCTGGATCGAAAGAAACTCGGAACTATCGTTTTCCGTGACTCCGCAGCCCTGGCGGACCTCGAGGCTATTACCCACCCTCGCATTCGCGCACTGGCTGAACAACAGTTTGAACAAGCGCTCCGCGAACAAGCGCCCTTAGTTATCTACGACTGTCCGCTGTATTTTGAAGCGGGCTTGGACAAGCTCGGCTTCCGCAAGTGTGTGCTGATTGCGGCAAACCGAGAACGATGCCTCGAGCGAATCAAAGCACGAGATTCTCTCAGTCATCAAGAAGCAGAGGCTCGCCTCGACGCCCAATTACCCGTGGAGTTTAAACGTCAACGGGCAGACATCGTTATCGAGAACAACGGCACGATCGAAGAACTACGACAATCGCTTGTCGAGCTGTATCATCGAGAGCGAGAATGCTAGCCCAGGCGATAGCTCGCCCGGGCATGCCTTGAAAAGGGGCCTCTACACCGTAGGCAGGGCTTTTCAAGCGCCCCGACTCCTCTCGCCCTTCTACGGCACCAATGGCTCGATCTCGATTGCCGACAGTTTCGCAGCATCTTTCGGTCC
>JAGRAW010000611.1 GCA_020434415.1 Bdellovibrionales bacterium | reverse complement strand
ATGTCTATTTTCCCGCCCGTAGGCGTTCGCCTAGGAAATTGTCGAGTTTCTCGGCAGCAAAAATGTCCTTTACTGTCGCTTCGATGTCATACGGTACACGTTGGAAGATGATCCGGTTTCCTTCGTGGATGACGTAGCAAGCCCGCGGGTCATGGTCGCGCGGTTGACCCACGGACCCCACGTTTACAAGGACGTGAGAGTCTTTCGAGACTTCAAACGTGCTGTTCCACAGCTCACGGGGAGACCGGAAACTGAAGTCGCCACTGGTGTGAATGAAGACGCCGGGGTAATGGGTATGTCCCATAAAGGCGAGGCTCGTAAATGAGCCAAAGACCTCCTGCATCAAGTCCTTGTCTTTAACATCCTGACCGAAGACGTACTGCTCTAGCGGCCCGTTCGGCCCGCCATGTGAGTAGACCAGGTCCGCTTCGCGATGCTCCGGCCGAAGCTCCTCTAGATACTTATTCCAATGGCGGTGCCGTCGTTGGTTTAGCAATCCTCGGGTATACTCGATTGCTCCATACGCAACGCGATTGAACGTCACAGCCATGAAGTCGTCTTCGACGCTGACATCATGGTTACCGAGGAGCACGACAGCACAGCGACGCGCAACCAGTTCAAGGCATTCAACCGGCTTCGGACCGTACCCGACGGTGTCACCGAGGCAGTAGATCTCTTCGATGCCTTTCCGCTCGATATCCGCGAAGACAGCCTCCGCGGCGGCAAAATTGCCGTGAATGTCTGAAAGTATGGCTCTTCGCATGAAAACCTCCTGCGAAAAAAAGAAAGGAAGGGGGGTGGAATGAACACTGGCTGCAGGAGCTCACCTCCTGCAGCCAATGCTCGAATCCGCCGACCTCGACCTCACGCAGAGGCAAGAAATCCTTGAAATGCGCCTCAGCTTTGACGCTCCAAACGAATGCGGTTCGGACGGTTAAAGCTTAAGGGAGTCTCGTCTGTGGCAGCTGTTTGAGAAGGCCCAAAGTTGACAAAATAGCATGAATACGCTCATAAACAAACCTACTGAGCCGATCGATTCGTCGCTCGAACGCCCGCTCGCTTCGCTCCCAGCCGGCCCTGGCGAGAGCAGCGCCCAAAGACTTGCTTGACCATTCGAACGAAGGGCAGTACGGATTCCCCCTCACCTGGGTAGTTGTGCACCGGGCTCTTCAGCAGACCTGAGGAGCTGTCTCGGCTTTCGGTTTTCTGCCACCTGCTCCGAGCCACTCGGGCAGAAGCAACGCTTCGATGACACCCTCTTCCCAAAGAGACGGTCGGTCCCTGGCGGCACTGATTGTCCCGGAGGACGTGTCGTGGAAGCGTTGCTTTTACTACGGAGGCTCCGTATAGCAGGAGGATGTTAGATGCTAGATCGGAACACTATTCTCGAGTCGATTCGCTGTTTCTTCGCACTTAAGGAGGTGCCGCCGCTAAACGCTGCGATTGCGTCTATGGCGGACGATTATCTTGACTGGCTTTTGCTGGTCGAGACAATCGACGACGACCTGAACAACCTGCTGGATCTCGACATGGACGAGGCGGACAGACTCGGCGGTTCACCGGACTCCCGAACTCCCATCGACCCGACGGTGACAGTGGGACAGCTCGTCGACTTTATCCTCGAGCAGCCGGTGCTGACCTTGGAGCGGACCACGCTGAAGGAGATCGGTAAGCTGGTTGGAATGGACACCGACTCGGTGTTTCGGGGCTACACGTTTCGTGACGCCAAACAATGGATGGCTCTCTATTCTAAACTAAGCCGTCGGCTTGAGGATCGCCATCAGACGACGCTCGACCCGGGAGAATGGAAGACGCTCGGCCGTATGCGCGCACCGTGCGTTGAGGATGT
>JAGRAW010000610.1 GCA_020434415.1 Bdellovibrionales bacterium | reverse complement strand
CGTTGTCATCGCGGCGGGTGCTGCCCTCCGATGCCGGCGGCGATGCACTGGGACGCCCCCGGTTGTGAATCGAGCGCCGGGTCGCTCCCTTGCTGTGGACATACACTCGACCGACTACACGTCGCTCCCGGATGCGGCGCCTGTGGAAGCTGCGACTCGTGCGCCCCGTGCGCTCCGCACGGCGGACTCTTCGGAGGTCTGTTTGGCAGCCTCCGCAGCAGCCTCGGATGCCCGAAGTGCGCCTCGGGTTGCTGCGAGACCTGCGCTCCGGCCGCCTGTGACACCTGCGGCGCCGTACCGACCGCGGCTCCCGCGTCGGATTACTATCATCAGGCTCCCGCCGTGCAGCCGCTCCCCCCGGCCGTTCCGGCGCCCGCCGATGAAGACCTGGGCGTTCCCCCAGTCGTCAACGAGAGCGCCCGTTTGCCCGGCTATCTCCGCGGCTACTAAGCCGACGACGCCTGTGTTGGTTGAGTCAGCCTATTGAACGAACAAACGCCTTCGATTTGCGAAGGCGTTTGTCGTTTCTTGCTAGTGCGACAGACCTTCCGGAAGAACGATTCCAACTCCCGATAGCAGCTCCCTGGCCGCTGAGATCTTGTGATCCTCTGGAGAGTCCCCGCTCGCTTGGAGGTATTGCTCCCATTCCCACGGCTCGACGACGATGACAGGATCCGTCGAATTGACCCGGCGTTCATAGAGCGATTGTGCTGCAGCGACTCCCGACTCAGGTAGCTCCATCCCTTCCCACCACTCTGCTAGAGCAATCTCCATCGGCAAGAGTTGCAGGTGGCAGGCCCAAAGACTGTGGTAAAAGACGTTTTTCCAAGACTCCACCGCGGTGAAACGCTCCTCGTCCGCCCACATTGCGGATGTTACAACAGCTTGTGACCCGCCAAGTTGAAACTCCAAATCAAACATGTAAGCAAGGGCCCGTTTCTTCACCGGCTCTAGGTGTTCCGGCATTTCTTTAAAGTACCACGTCTGGTCGTAGGCGGGCCTTCCTTCTGGGTACGGATTGCGTGAAGACTCGCTCGAATAGAAGACCGCTACCGCACCCACGTCGGAAAATGCGACAGCCCAGCGTTCGCCTCCCATCTCATCGTCGAGATAGGTATCGCCTTCCCAGAAGAGTTCGAAAACCGGATCTTCTTTTGCGAGCCAGAAAGAACGAGCAATGCAGCCCAGGATAATCCCGCGCCGCAGTTGTTGAACCGTCGGAAATCCCTGGCGAGCGACCTCCGCACACCAATCGGGAAACCATAGGTGATTCGATGACTCTTCCGACACTTCACCCTCGCTCGCCGAATGGTGTGACCTACGGAAGAGCTCCTCTTCCTGAGCCTGTTAGCCTAAATCACACCACGCCATAGGCCAGCATGGCTTCGGCCACCTTCACAAAGCCGGCCAGGTTCGCTCCTTGGACATAGTTCACGAAGCCGTTCTCCTTGCTCCCGAACTTCACGCACTTGGCGTGAATGTCGCGCATGATGTCTTTCAGGCGTGAGTCGACTTCTTCCGCGGACCAACTGATGCGCAACGCATTCTGGCTCTGCTCCAGACCGGAGACGCTCACGCCGCCGGCATTGGCCGCCTTGGCTGGTCCGAAGAGGATGTTTGAATCCAGGAAGTGATTCATCGCATCGTAGGTGCTGGGCATGTTGGCTCCTTCGGCGACAGCTTTCACGCCGTTTTTAACCAGCTCCTTCGCTTCGTCGCCATTGAGCTCGTTCTGGGTCGCGCAGGGGAACGCCAGATCGCAAGGCACGCCCCAGGGCCGCTTGTCGGCATAGAAGGTCGCGCTTTTGAATTGGTCGGCGTATTCTTGGATTCGCCCTCGGCGGTTCTCTTTGA
>JAGRAW010000060.1 GCA_020434415.1 Bdellovibrionales bacterium | reverse complement strand
GACCAGCGCCAACACATCGGTGAAGGTCTTCAGGTACTGGTAACGATCGACTAGAGTGTGCTCCTTCGCCGACACCTGGTGCGCGAAATTCAGTAGCAGCACAAAAGACATCAATGTCCCGGCCAGCAGCAGCACAAAGGTACGTCGCGATAGAATTACTTGCTTTTTCATTAGCTCTTCGAGTTCAACTTCTTCTCCGGAAAATCGGCGAACTTCCCGAATCAGACGTAGCGAATAGAATATCCAGCTCGCACACCCCGATCCAGCCCCATCGTCCCGATATCAGAGTAATGCTAACAGCTTACAAACTTACAAATAGTAGAGGATCCTACGCATCTTGCCCAGGACCCTCTAGCCCAGCCCCTAAATACCCCGCAAGAGGCTAAGGAATCGACTCCCGACATCCTGCACACAGCACACTAAAACCCAGCACATCAAAAACGGGTCCTGCAGCAGCCACGGACGCTCCTTATGATGACCCATTATATCAGAATCGACCGATAGACTTTGCGACGGCAGGGCGACGACCACTTCTACAGTCCCAGCCTTCAGTCTATCGCGCATCAGCCCTGGATGGTAACCGGCAATTGTTTGAAATAGCTACTAGGATCCGTGGCCTTGCCCTTAATTCGAAGCTCGAAATAGAAATTTCGGCCTTTGTGGTCGGGCTCCCCCACCTCCGCGATCGATTGTTGCGCTTCGACCGTATCTCCCATCGCGACCAACGACTTGGCGATCCTACCGTACAGGGTGTAATACCGTTCCCCGTGATCGAGTATCAGCACGTTTCCATAGCCCGGCAGCGCCCGGTCGAAGATGACCTTTCCACCCGCAACCGCTCGAACCTTCGTAGCAACAGGGGCGATGACTTCCAAGCCTTTGACAAAAAGAATATCGGCGAATTCATCGTGCTGCTGCTTCCCAAAGCGCTGAATGACCTTGCCGTCGACGGGGAAAGCAAGCGTTCCTTTGACGTGCTTCAACCCGCGGCCGGTAAACGGAACAACCACTTCAGGCTCTCCAGTTTTGGGATCAAGTGCCTTGGGGCCTCCTCTGGCAATCGCCGCGACAATCTTGACCTCACTCGGTACTGATTCGCTGCCCGTCACTGCCGCCACCACTTCTTCAAGACGCGCCGCCGATGCTTTCAACTTCTCGAGCGCCTTCTCGCGCTCATCTGCCTTCGCACGCTCCTCACGCAACAGCTCAGCGTGACGAACCCGCTGAGCTTCCAACGTCTTCTCAAGGTTTCGAAGGCTCTCGATCCGCTGCTCTTGTTCCGCTTTCACCTGCACCAGTCGATCCCGATCCTCGGACCAAGCCTTCACTGCTTCGGTCAGCTTGGTGAGATACTCACGGTCGAAACGGGCGACGGCCTCCAGATATCGCGCACGCTTCAGGAGGTCGGTGGTAGAGGTAGATTCAAGCAGGTAATCGAGCGCAGACGTTCGTCGATGCGTCTTATAGATAGCGACTATTCGGCGTCCTAATCCTTCCTGCAGCTTCGCGATCTTTTCCTGGGCCGCAGCGACGCCTTCTTCCAGCTCCTTTTCACGCTGTTCCAAACCGGCGATCGAAGTTGCCAGTTCCTGTCGCTGCTGCACCGCGGCATCTCGCTCACGTTTGATTTTCTCCAGACTCGCACGGATCTCCCGCTCACGTGCTCGAAGATCGTCGAGCCGTTCTTGTTCGTGCTGAATCTTGCGACGCACGTCTTCGAGCTGCTTGGCTGCCTCGCGAGATGCATCGACTTCCAGCGGCGCAGGTTGCGCTAGTACCGGCACGGTCCAGGACACTGCCAACAGAAAAATGAGGGGAGGGATGCGCGACACCGAAACCCTTCTCAGCACCGGCTACACATTCATAAACTTACGCAGCGCGAACAAACTTCCAACCGCTCCGACGATCAATCCGACAAGGGTCAGAAGAATAATCGCGCCGACGTTAAGAAAGACGAGGTCAGGCAAGGCGACACCGACAATCGTCGAGTTTCGGATCTCGTAATTCAGGATCGTGAAGCCGCCCTTCAGCAACAGCAAGCCGAGGGCGGATCCTGCCAGACCCTGCATGAGGCCCCCGAGAACGAAGGGAATCCGGACAAATGTCGCGGACGCGCCGACTAGCTGCATAATCCCGATCTCGTCGCGCCGGGCGTAGATAACAAGCTTGATCGTGTTTGATATTAGGAACACGATGATTCCCAAGGCAACGAGCAAGCTCGTCATCCCGAATGCACGAAAAATCTTGATTACCCGCTGCATCCGGTCTACCCACTCGCTACCGTAGACCAACTCCTCAACCACCGGCTGAGCCCGAATTCCCTCGAGGACGCCGTCAATCTTCTCCACATCGAGCTCCTCCGGCTGCAAGACAATATCCACACTCGCCGGAAGAGGGTTGCTCTGATCGAGCCCTTCAAGGAAGCCACTCCGCGGCCCCAGGTCTTCCCTGAAGAGGTCAAGCGCACGTTCCTTCGAGATGTACTCCACCTCACGCACTCGCGGATTATTTTCAAGCTGCTGAACAAACTGCGTCACTACCTCCGGCTCCGCAGTGTCCTTGATGTAGGCTGTTACGTAGAGGGTATTTCCCGCCTCCGACAGAAGCCGATCGACGTTCTGTAACACGAGGAGGAAGCCGGCGAGCAAAAACAATGAAACTGCGATAGTAAGAACGGTGATGACGCTGCTCGTCGGGAGAGCAAGCACTGTTCGCATTCCCTGTTGCAGATAGTAGAGTAAGACTTCGGGCCCTTGCATCACGGGAAGCGAGCGTTGGGACTGCCAGTAGTCAGTCAGAAAGCCCGTGCCGATACCGGGCGGCGGTTCCGGCATGCTGAGCCGATGCGAAGTACCGTCACCGCCATTTGGTCCCTGGGGATCCATGAGCCGCCTACCCCTTCGGATGCTCGAAATCGCCGATTAGTCGGCCTCGATCCAGCACCAGCGTTCGCTTGTTGATCTCTTCAATGAGCGCAAGGTTGTGGGAAGCGACGATAACGGTCGCGCCACAACGATTCGCTTCCAGGAGCAAATTGAACACCGCAATTGTCATGTCCGGATCGAGGTTGCCGGTCGGCTCGTCAGCCAGAATAACTTGAGGCCGGTTGATCAGCGCTCTGGCGATAGCCACACGCTGCTGCTCACCTCCCGACAGCGTCGGAGGTAGGGCGTGGATTCGCTCTTTTAAACCGACGGCACTTAACATTTTGAACGCGAGCTGAAATCGCTCCCGCTTCTTTACCCCGATCACTTCCAGGGCGAACGCCACGTTCTCCAGCACCGTTCGAGTCTCGAGCAGCTTATAATCCTGGAAGATGACGCCGATATTTCGCCGCAGCGCCGCCTTCTGTTGTCGCGAAATCGCGACGAGATTCCGACCACCGACCAAGACTTGACCGCGGCTAGCTCGTTCTTCGGCGAACAGCAGTTTCAACAACGTCGACTTCCCCGCGCCGCTGGCACCGGCGACAAAGATGAACTCACCGCGATTGATTCGCACGTCGATATCCCGAAGTGCGTATTGGTTCGGTGGATACAGCTTATCGACGTGATACAGCGTGATAATCTCACGCGATGAGGCTTGCGGAGCAGTCGCAGTACTCACCGCTTATCCGCCGACACCAGTTCAACTTGCATTCGATATTCCGGCCGGCAGGACACACTCCGACTCGCGCTACCCTTCGGCTTCAGCATGGCGGTGAAGCTCTTGGTCAGCACCTTCGCGCCGCTCTCGTTCCGACCGATAATTCGAGCTCGAACACTGTACGAGTTCTTCTCGCTCGCGTTGTTTAACGTTGCGACACAGGTGGTGCGGTCCGTGGAATTGATGCTTGCGGTAATGGTACTTTGTTCATCACCGGGAGCGGCTCCGCTGGTCTCGACGTCGATCGCTCCATTTGTCGGAAACGACCCGCTATTCGCAATCACTCCGGTTTTGATTGGATCCGCAGCCTCCTCAGTGGCAGCCGCAGTTCCCTTGGAATCCGCAGCTCCCGTGGAATTTGAGCCCGTGGAATTTGAAGCGGTATCCGCGGCATCTTGCGCAGCGGCAGGACCGACCAGACAGATGCTAAGCGCTATTCCGGCAACGACGGACACACTGACTTTGGATAACAAGTCGCGCTTGAGAGGGGACTGGGGGTAACACGACGAACTGCAGCTTTTCATGATCAGCTCCTTTTTCCGGTTGAACTAGAGATCTTTTGGTTCCGCATCACTGGTGCGCCTAATGTGCTTGAGCATGCGGGTGGCGGCGAGCGCAGCCCCGAAACCGTTATCGATGTTAACAACAGTAAGGCCGGGGGAACAAGAGATTAGCATACCGCATAGGGCGGTTATGCCTCCGAAAGCCGCACCATAGCCGACGCTGGTCGGCACAGCGATGACGGGAGCAGCCGTCAATCCCGCGACGACCCCTGGCAACGCGCCCTCCATACCCGCAACCACGACTAGCACGTCATAGGTGCGAAGCTCTTCAAGCACCGAGAGCAAGCGTTGTAACCCTGCGACTCCGACATCCCGAAATGCGGTCACGTCTGCTCCGAGAAACTCGGCGCACACCAGCGCCTCTTCCGCCACGGCAGCATCGCTTGTCCCCGCACTAAGCACCGCGACCGAGCCATTGAGACGAGGAGCAGATTCTCGCACCACCGCCGCCGAACGCGAACGCGGATGAAAGACCAGGTCCGGATAGCAAACGCTCAGCGAGTCGACGTAGGACTCGGGAAGGCGAGTCAGGAGTACGCGGCCCATCGAGGCAACCGTCACTCCAATGATATCTTTGAGCGCGTCCAGGTCCTTGCCTGCCGCATAGACAACCTCCTCAAAGCCGCAACGCACCATGCGGTGAAAGTCAATGCGGCTATGCCCGATGTCCGTGAACGGCGCCACGGCGATGTGCTCGAGCACCTCTTCGGGAGTCGTTCGGCCTGTTGCAACCTGCTCGAGGAGCCGTAGCAGCTTATCTTGATCCATTCTCCCTCCTACGACGACTCCTTCTCAACGGTCGCCTTGCCGCAAGCTCTCAACAGTGCTGGTAGCCGGGCGCAGCAAGGCCCTCTCTCTCAAGCACCTTTCTCGCGGCAACGATGCCATCCCCTTCGCGCAGAAAAACTTCTCCTGCTGCCAAGTCAGCCGCGATGGCTCCGATGCGAGTGAGTTTGGGTAGCTGCTCCCCACGCACAACGCCGCCATCAAGCGCCTCCAAGGCATTTCGACTGCTGGGCGGCGCGGTAAACGCCAGCTCGTAGTCCTCACCTCCGGTTGCAAGTTTCAGGGGCGAGAATCCAAGTTGTACGGCATCTACGTTGAACGGTATCTCCTCCAAATCAAGAAGCAGTCCAACGCCACTCGCCTGTGCAATATGACCCAAGTCGGCAAGCAGCCCGTCACTCACGTCGATCGACGAATGAGCCAAACGGCGTTGCAAAAGAAGCTGCCCCAACAACAATCTTGGCTCCGGGCGACAGTGCCGCTCGACCACTTGCTGTTCACTCGCAGTCAATTCTGAAACGTGCTTCTGCACGAATGACAGACCGGCGAAGGCAGCACCGATAGAACCGCTAACCCAAATATCGTCGCCTACCTGAGCGCCCCGACGCTCCAGAGCGTCGCTCGCAACGCTTCCGAGCACCGTAGTGGTAACCGCGAGAGTAGGACTACGGACCGTATCGCCTCCGACCAGTGAAAGGGAGTACCGCCGGCTGACTTCGGCGAAACCGTCGTAGATGTCCTCTAGAAACCGTTGATCGATGCCTGGCGGCAGATGAAGCGCGACGACTGCGACATGGGGACTTCCGCCCATCGCGGCAATATCGCTGAGAGATACACACAAGGACTTCCAACCGATATCACGCGCTCGTGTCGGGTCGAAGTGAAAGTGCACACCAGCTACGGAGGAATCGGTCGTCAGCAATAGCTGCCGCTTTCCCGTACTGAAACCCAGCGATGTCGCTGCCAGTATCGCGCAGTCGTCGCCAGGACCTCCATGCCCGGGAAGCAATGTCGGATCGGTCCGTGCAGTAAGATGTCGGATAAGGGTAAATTCGTCGAATACAGTCACAAATACTACCAAGCCGGGACGTTAAAGCATCCTGCGAAACACGTGAGACCCGAAGCAGGCATCTGGTAGAAGGCTCTTATCGGAGTAAACTTACACCGAAAGCCAAGGGCTCGGGTATGAAATCATCCCGCATCCGACGCGCGCACGTCAACTACGAGACACTCATTTTATCCGTTGCACAAAATGGGTCGATTCCCATTCTTCCCTTGAGAGCCGCCAACAGCGCCGCCTGCCTACTTTTCCTTGTCGGAGCCCGAGACTCCTGCCTTAATCGGCGGAGGGAGTGCCATCCCCTGTCGACGAACCCCTCATGCTGCTCTTTGCGCGGAGCCATCTTGTATAAATCCCTGGTCATCAGCCCCCATCTGGAGGAGCGCCTGCGGCTACAGCACCTTCTGGAGCATCTGCCACAGGTGACTCGCACCTCCTCTGCTCACGATCTCGAGGAAGCGCTGCTTTTATTGAACACAGGAGAGTCGCACCAGGTGATTTTCATCAGTACGGCGTTTGGGCCAGACGCCTCCGGAAGCTTCATCGAACGAGCTCGCCGCTCGAATGGAGCACAGCAAAGCACCTTCATTCTCCTCGCAACAAGCGGAGGACTTGCTGCCGAAGAAGTCGGCAGCAGCATGCTGCTGGGCTTTCACGGGTTTCTGTGTGGACCGTACAGCATGGAAAGTGTCAGCGACGCCATAGGACTTGCGGGACGAGTACAGCTCCAGACATCACAGCTTCGGTTGAAAGCAGCCACAGGATTGATGCTCGCCGACACAATCGCCGAGGGGTGGGGAGCCGAATCTCCAGCCGACGATGCGTGGCAACGAGTACAGCGGACGTGGGAAACCTACAAGCGAGTCACGGGAGAATCGCTCACCGCCGCCGTAGTAGACGGTCTGCATAAAATTGCGCCGGGAAAGCGCCTACCGAGCTACACGGGCGTCAGTCAGCGGGTGCGAAAGTTGTTTGCGGAACGAACAAAACAGAAGATGGACAAGTAGACGCTATCCTGTCAGACCGGTGAAAAGCCGACGTACGCTGAGCGGAAAGTGCCGTTCGAGCTCTGCCGATACCTAGGCTCTTGCGCATACCCGCAAAAGCCTTCGCCCTCTTTGTTCGAGATGCGCTCCAGCAGTTTCTAGCGTGAATCGTACACTGTTTCCGGCTCGCCCGCCGGGCGAGTCTTCCATCGTCGATGGATCCAGAACCACTGCTCCGGATACTCGCGAATCGTTCGCTCCAGCACTGCGTGCAGACGGGTCATCAATTCACGGGTGAGCTCGTCGCGATCGTCGATTTCCGGCAGCGGCACCTCCTCCGACACTATCTTCATGTGGTCGTCACCCGTTTCTATGCCAACCGCAAAGACGACACGAGCACCTGTGCGCTGCACGGCCAGGCCTAACGCTCGGGTTGCCGCTGTCTGAAGACCGAAGAAAGGGACGAAGGTTGCATGCTTTGCTTTGATATTTTGATCGAACAACACCGCTACGATCCTGCCCTGCTTCAAATGCAGCACGATGTCCTTGTACCCCCCCTTGCGAAAAAACACGTTGTTTCCAAAGCGTGTTCGACGCCGATTCCACCACGCATCAAGCAGGGGAAGACCAAATCCGCGAGCAAGAATCGCAGCAGGCTCGTGCACAAGGGCCCCCCGCTGCACCACGCCCTCGAAGGATCCGAAGTGCGCGGTAGCTATGATGACCCCGGCGTTTCCGGATTCGCGGCGTAGTCGCTCGATGAGTGCAAGCGTCTCCGTGTAGTCAGTTGTCGCACGCGCATAGTCCGGGCTCAGGCGGGGAATTCTGGCAAAGGAAAGAAGGTTGCGCGCCAGAGTCACGTAGGAGGCTTCGATAATCCGCTCGTGCTCCTCGGCAGTCTTTTCCGGAAAGGCAATCTGCAGGTTGCGCCGGGCGACAGATTTCGAACGTCGAAAGAACGACAAGACGACACGCACCACTTGCAAGCTCAACCAGAGCCCGGCGCGGTAGGGCAAGAGTCGTAGTAGTTCGATGACCGGGACCACTGCGATTAGCGCAAGAATGTCGGCAAGTCGTTTCATCTACGCTCTATCATGACGGTAAAAAGCCTCGAACGCAGTCGATCTTCCTGCAGGATCGCTGACGCTTAGTGAGGGTCGGTCATCGCGTCTATTGGGCGCGGATAGTTGCAAACGCCGCCCCTATCTCTTCTTCTGTCGCATCATCGATGATACAGACGGAGCCAATCCGCGTTGGAAGGACGAGTCGGATCTTGGAGCGTTCGACCTTCTTATCGAGCCGCATCGCCTCGACCAACTCGACGTCCGCCGGCAGATGCGCCTTCAAAGGAAGACCGGCACGCTCGATTACCGCTTCTAGACGTCCGCTCAGTTCCTCCTCGCACAGCGAACGTCGGCCAGCGAACCGAGCTGCGGCCAGCATGCCCAGCCCGACCGCTTCTCCATGACTGACCTGGTAGTTTGTGCACCGTTCGATGGCGTGACCGAAGGTATGGCCCAGGTTCAAATGTGCGCGGATCCCCGCTTCCTTCTCATCGGCAACAACCACCGCGGCTTTCACCGCCACGTTTCGCGCAACTAGCTCTTCCAGCACATCGAGATCTTTGGCGACCACCCGCTCCAGCATGGACTCCGTCCAATCGAACAATGCGCTATCGCCCAATACCCCGTGCTTCACGCACTCCGCCAAACCGCCGCGAAATTCCCTTTCAGTCAGCGTTGCGAGCGTCGTCGGATCCGCAACCACAGCGCGCGGCTGGTGAAACGCACCGATTAGGTTCTTCCCTTGCGGCACATTCACACCCGTCTTACCTCCGACGCTCGCATCGACCATAGCGAGCAATGTCGTAGGACACTGGATGAGCGGAATTCCGCGAAGGTAGGTGGCGGCAGCAAAGCCCGCGGTGTCCCCCACCACGCCTCCTCCCAACGCAATGAGCGGAGACGAACGTTCGAGGCGGGCCTCCAATAGCGCGTCGTAAATCGTCTGGACCGTTTTTAGACTCTTGTGCGTCTCACCGGACTGAACCACCACCTGCACGACTCGAAAGCCGCTTTGCTCGAGCGACCGAAGCGCCGTCGGCCCCCATCGATCCGCTATGGCAGAATCAACAACGACGGCAGCGCTAGTAGCTCGCACGAGCGGCTTCACGATTTCACCCAGACGCTCCAGGGCACCGGCTTTCACGTGCACATCGTATCCGGCGTCCGGAAGCGTGACTTCCACCACAGCCATACCTAACGCTTCCGCTCCAAGTAGAGGTAGCCGGCATTCAAAACCCTGCGCTCTCCCTCACGCCGTACTTTCAAATCTCGAAATCGCTCCGCATCATAGTCCGGATGTGATAACCGAAGCTCGACCGGCAGTTCCTCAACTTCGTCGTCGTCCCAGAACCAGATGAACCACTGCCAGCTCCCATCCGACTCGAGCGCAAAACGACCGTTGGCAGCCGATGCTCCTCGCTGTTCCTCTCCGGTCTCCGGGAAACGCAACTCAACTGCGGCACCCCGAATAGGATCATCGGAGTGATTATCGAAGACACTTCCATTCACGGAGTATTGCGAAGTCTTATGCGGCCAAAACACGCAGCCGCTCATCGTCGCTGTGCACAGCACCACGAGAACACAGCCGAACCAACGAGATGGTTCGCGAGTAAACAATCGGTTCACGACAGCTCTCATTAAGACAATCCTATCAAAGCGCGAAAACAGGGCTCTTTAACATGCCGTCGATGCGCGCCTCCCAGTCCGAAGCAGCGAATCGGCTGCATTCTACGTTCATGTATTCCTTACGTCAGTGTGGTCGCAGATTCAATGCCGCAAGCAGCGCAGAACTCGGCGAAGCGCAAGTTCCAAGCAGCTACAACAGCAGCTGCACTAGTACCATGACGCTAAATCCCGCCATAAACGACCAGGCTATCTCAGCTCGCGAATGTGTCTCAAGTCCCTCCGGCACAAGATCCTCTATGACCAGAAACATCATCGCTCCGGCGGCAAATCCGAAAAACGGCAACATGAGCGGCTCAAACAGCCAAACGAGGAGGCTCGCCGGCACCGCGGCAATCGGCTGCGGCAGACTCGTCAAAAAAGCCGCGATAAAGCATTTTGTAATAGTCGCTCCTCCAGCGCGCATCGGAAGCGCCACGGCCAAACCTTCCGGCATATTATGAATTGCGATTGCCAAGGCAATGTAGAGGCCCAGCCCGTGGAGGTTCTCGTTGTGGATCTCCGAAGCATAGCCGACACCGACAGCAACCCCTTCGGGGATGGAATGGAAGCACATAGCAATGAAGACAAGTATTTCAAGGCGGCTCCCAAACGCTTTGAATACGGGTGAAGACAATCGCTCAGGAGTGAGAAAACTATTCGCCCCAGCCAGAAACGCACAGCCAAAGAGCATCCCGATTAGCGTCTTCAGCACGGGAACGATTTTCATCCCCTCTTGGGCACCGAGAGTAAAAGCAGGCAGTAGCAGGTTGTAGACCGAAGCTGCGAACATCAGCCCGCCCGCAACCCCATAGCCGAGACCAATGTGCTTCGTGAGATCGATGCGCTTGCTGAGCAATGGAAAAACGCCGAAACCGCACGCCACGCTTGCGAGAAGACCTGCGATGAAGCTTTCAACGACGAAGGAGTATTGAGTGTAGAATTCTTGCATAGTAGAGGTTGGGGGCGTCTGCTGCTTGCTATAGCCGTTTACAGAGCGACGCGCCAGCAATTGACGCCCGGCATACGTGCCAGATCCTTGTTGAGAACGGGCAATAGGCTTGTTCGCACCGAAACGGATCCTCACCGGTCGCGCCTGAAAGTCGCACGGCTCGACAGTTTCTCAATCAACCTCAGCCGCCCACCCACGGCCGACAGATCGCCAGGCGGCAATCACTACGTGAAGGCCCTTGCGTTTTATTGCTCACCTTTTGCGCCGACAGGGCACAACGCTAGTGTAACCTTTACGATAATTGCTCCCAATTTGTATTGGCGGGCTACGGAGTTCCCCGACTCCGTAGCCCATTTTTCGCGATCGTGCTCGCTTGCGGCCCTCCTGCACAGAGCTCAGTAGCCTTTTGGCGTTGCCGAACCTGACCCGACTATGTGATATAAGTTGCTTAAAGTTACAGAGCGCTACCGCGCCCTCCTTGATAATCGCTTGGCCTTGATTACTGCAGAACGGTGATAACTGCAGCTTTCCTCGGTCTGCGCTCAGCGGTTCGCTTTCCGCTTTGTGACGCGGATCGCTTGCTCGTCGCACGAGCTACTCTGCTTTTACGAGGAGGTAATTGCGCAGTCGGATAGTTACACAATCTGGTGGCTTGTATGCACGATAAAGGCATTTGCTCCTTCTCTTCTCGGCTTGCGCAACATCCAATCGCGTTTTTACTGTTGGTCTTGCTTGTGCTCTCCGTGGGGAGCCGCTCAATAGCCCATGGCATGCCGGCCGATTTCGACGGAGATGGGCTCTCGGATCTTACTTCGTTCGACCCGACGTCCGGCCGGTTTCGCATTCGGTTCAGTCAAAAGCCGGATACAACCGGCGGACGAATCCTTGGTCCGAGTGGCAGCTTTCCCGCTGTCGGCGACTACAACGCTGATGGCATCGCCGACCAGGCGACATTCGATCGGCGGACAGGCATTTGGCGTTTTCGCTTGAGCGACGGAACCAATCTTGAAGTGCTGTTCGGCTCTCCGGGCGATATACCCGTTCCAGCGTCATACTCCGGCTACGCCTGCACGGATCTCGCGACGTATAATCCCCAAACTTCCGTTTGGACTATCGCCAATTGCCAGGTATTCGGCCCTCCACAATTCGTGCGTTTCGGCCTTCCTGGTGATATTGCAGTGCCGGGCTTTTATGACGCGGATAGCTTGACCGACCTGGCAGTCGTCACTCCGCAGTCCATGAGGTGGAGGATTCGTGCCACAACCTCAGGCCTAAAAACGTTCCAGTTCGGACTCCCTGGCGACATCCCAATCCCGGCAAACTACTTCGACGATCCCCGATGGGAAGCAGCAGTGTTCCGCCCAAGCACCAACGAAATACTGGTCAAGACCGTTGCTCGCACTTTCACCTTTCCCGCACCCGGAGGCACTTTTGGCGATCGGGTAGTCCCGTTCGATGTGGAAGGCGATGGATATTCGGACCTGACCACCTTCCATCCGAGTCAACAGAGCGTCGACATCGCTTCCTCTACACTGCTCTCCTTTTTCAATGTACCCGTATCTGAATTCGTTCCCCTTGGGGTGAACGCTCCGCCACCAAGCCTTCCGATTCCTCCGGCGGTATTCTCCTATCACTTAGCCGCCGTCGCCGGTGACTACACCCGCGATTTGCGCTCGGAGGTCGTGCTCACCCGTCCAGCAAATGGCCTCATTCAGTGGATCGTTCACACACTGAGGGGACACGCATATTTTTACGAGTTCGGTTGGGCAACAGATGCGGCGCTTAGCGGTGACCTCGATGGCGACCTACGGGTGGAACCGGTGGCTGTCCGCACCCGTCGCGATGGTGGATTAGACTGGTTCTCCCGGAGAGCAGACGGCAAGGCGTCCCAGCAGTTCTTCGGACTTCGAGACGATACACTGCTTCTTGGCGATTTCGATTGTGACGGCACGGACGATCGCACCGTTGTTCGAGGCGGATCGGACGGGGGGCTCCGCTGGTTTGTTCTACCATCGGGGGAGCGGATCGCAGATCGTGATGAACTGCTTCGCCAGTCCTTCGGACTCGTCGGAGACGAAGTGTTTGCAGCCGACATGAACGGCGACGGCTGCGACGAGGCCGTCGTAGCACAGCGCTGGGCGGGTGGTATCTGGTGGTTCTGGCGTTCGATGTTCAACGGAACCGAGGGTGCAGTGCTCTGGGGACTGGCGGACAGAGATAACCCTCTGCACCCAATGGATTTCGATGGAGACGGTGCGGCGGATCCCGCAGTTGCGCGGGAAGAGAACGGAATTAAAACGGCGTTCTTGCACCTGGCAGGCCATGTCGCTCGCGTCGTGCCGCTCGGGGCCGCGGGAACGGCATTCGCTGGCCACTTCCACGGGTTGCCCTCTGCCGAAGTTGCCGTATTTCATCCGGCCGCAGTCGGGGTGTTGGCACGTGCCACTGTGCACCGCCTCGACGGACACGCCGGCGATGTGATCCTGGGCGCAGCCGCTCCAGGAGACACTTTAATGATGCCTGGTAGCCGGGCACAGCAGGCAGCACCCGACGCACTTCCTCCCACTGCCACAGTGCAGTGTGACAGCACCGGCGATTTCCTTGACGGCGGTGGCGGCGGACGTCTGTGGAAACCATTTTCTGACAACACCGGGCGACCGGTGTTTCTCCTACCCGGTAGCTATTGGGAGCGCGTGGGCAGCGTTGAGGTATTCGGTAACGACGGCGAGAAGGTGCTGGATGGAACCCTGCGAAACTGCTGTCACAACGGGGGGCGAGCCCACTACGACATTCCCGCGGATACCTACGGCCTGGATTCAGTTTCTCCACTGACCATTCGCCTGAACTTCCGTGGCGGAGGAAACGAATGTCTTACGGTTCCGATGGCTTCTCAGCGGTTTGACTGATGACCGTTGCCTCGTCGGCCACAATTGACGGGGTTGGCGATTCAAGTATGCTTTCCTCGAGTTGTTCACCGCATAACACGTCGGCAAAGCGCCTCTATGAACCGAGATCAAGCTGAGTATTTGGAGGTCATCACGACTGCCCACTGTGGTAGGGCCCTGCAAACACGGGTGGCACTACCAAAGGGGCAGCGCGTACTCGAATTTCGGGGACCTCGATTATCGCAAGCAGAAATAACCGAACCGGAACGCACGCTTCAGGTAAGCGCGTCTCTCTATATCGGACCGACGGGTTCGGTCGAGGATTTCGTAAACCACTCTTGTGAGCCAAGCTGTCGGTTGGAGGTAGATGGAGAACGTCTGTATTTGGTTGCACTAGACGATTTAGCCGAGGGTGCTGAGATCACGTTCGACTACGCGACATCAACCAATCTCGGCGACGGTTGGTCGATGCAATGTCACTGCGGGGCAGCACACTGCCGCGGAGTGATACAAGACTTTTCTCTTCTCCCCGAAGAGCTTCAACGGCGTTATTCCGACTTAGGCGCCGTCCCGCCATACATCCGCCTAGCTTCCAGCACCGAGCAGTGCCCAACTAATTCATCTTTCAGGTAGGGTCCAACCAATTTAACTTTCAGGTAGGGTTCACCTAATTCAACTCATGGGTAGGCAGTCTCGCCAGACCAAATCGGAAGCCTGCGAGGACTCCTGGGATCGAACGTCCCAAGACCGAGTCGGAACGCTTACTGTCGTCACTCGGCGCCACGCTCAAATCTGCACTTCATCTCATCAGTTAGAGGATGCCGTCCTCGGGGCTCGGGGCCTAGAAGCTTGTCCTGGCGACAAGGTAAGCTTCAACCTCGATACGTCGGCAGGAGCCTCCAAGCTGGTCGTGCACGAGATACTCGAGCGACGGAACTGTCTGAAGCGATCATCGGACCGAAAAACGAAGTTGCTCGTGGCGAACATCGACGTGCTGCTCGTAGTTGTCGCCCCACCTCCTTTGTTTAACACGATTGCTATCGACAGAGTGCTTACCGCTGCAGCCCAGCAGGCGATCCCGGCATGCATCGTCCTCAATAAGGTCGATTTGAAAAAGCACGATGATGGCACTCAAGCGCTGCTTGCCACCTATCGTTCAGCCGGCTGTCACTGCGTGGAAACGAGCGCCACGACTGGAGAAGGGATGCAAGCGCTCTTCGCCCTGCTCACGCAAGAGACTCTACATGCCGCGGCATTTACCGGCATTTCGGGCGTCGGCAAGAGCACGATCCTGCGCGCATTGCTCCCCGAGGCTACCATTCGGACGGGGGAGGTAAGCGTCCGGACCGGCCAAGGCCGACAGACGACTTCCCAGACCGTGGGACACCTATTCCAGCGTGCCGCGACTGCGCCGGCCCTGCTCTTCGATCTTCCGGGAGTTCAGCAGTTTGGCGTCTGCCACCTGACCGAGAGCGAAGTGCACGCCGGTTTCCCGGAACTGGAGCGACTCCGAAGCCAATGTAAATTCTCCGACTGTTCGCACCACGCAGAGCCGGCGTGCGCTGTCCGAGAAGCTGTTTTGCAAGGCGCCCTTGCGGCAAGTCGTTATCGCTCCTATCTAGATATGATCAAGGAGATCCGTGCTGCGGCGCGTTACTGAGTAAAGAAGGTCGGTCGAAGGATCTTTCGGCGGAGTGTCGTTCATCTCCTTGTGTTGCGGCACTACTGCGCGAAGGAAGTGGCCTTCCACGAGGAGGACGTATCGATGGTCAAACAGTTTTCTGTCCGAACGCGAGGGCAGGGCCTATGGGAGATTACTGACCAGGTCCAAGACATTGTAAGAGAAGCAGGGCACCCTCAAGGCCTCTGCACCGTGTTCATCCAAC
>JAGRAW010000609.1 GCA_020434415.1 Bdellovibrionales bacterium | reverse complement strand
GACAGCTCCGGCAGCGCTGGGAGGGGGTGGAACTGAAAATAATTGCAGTGACCGCGAATGCGGGCCCGGACGCCCAGGAGCGCTACCGCCGGGCCGGAATGAATGGGTTTTTGAGCAAACCCATTGCTCGGGAGGCGCTTTTGCTTGAAATTGCACGTGTGCTGGGGTAAGGCGAATGATCGCGGTGCCCCGGTTTTTTGAACCGCCAGCCGGTGCGTACGCAGGCGAAAAATTATTCCGACAAGTGGTCCGTGAAGCCAGAGCCCCCAACAGAACTCCCGACAACGCCCCAAGAGGATATACAAGTGGATATCGAGGGGCAGGCACGCCGAGCGTATCGGTCGGTCCAGGGGAATTTCGTCGTTACGGAGAGCTGGCGTAACCAGCTCGTGTTACTAGCTGTGCTTATCTTCGGTACCGCCCTGCTGATCTACCTCACTGCAGACTATCCCGAGATGTTTGTCCAGCGCATTGAGTTCGGGGAACTCGTGTTGCCGTTACCGCTCTTCCCAATCTATGCGTTGGCCCTTCTCGCGCTGCTCCTGCATCGACTTCTGAACGAGTGCTTCGTGCTTGCGCCTGACTACCTACTCTACATCGAAGGTCGATTGTCGTGGCGTCGGCGGACGATTCGTCTCTACTATCAGGACATTCGCGAAATCGAAATCGATCAGACTCTGGCGCAGCGCGTCGTCAATACCGGGAACGTCACGGTAACGCCTCTCGCCGTTGGAGTAGAGCGGACGCTGGTCGTGGACGGCGTCAAGAATCCTCGCCTGCTGAAGGATCTGTTGCTCGCGAGACGTGAGGATATGGCAACAAAGCGTGCTCGCATCAACGCTAGCGCCCAGTCTTAAAAAAACGTCAGGTTGGAGGCGCCACACTTTCGTGGGCCGCGGCAAGCACCTCCGCAGAGTGACGAATTGCCTCAAGCTCCTCCGGCGAGGTATCAGGTTCTATTACCTGTTCGGCGCCATTTGCTCCGACAATACAAGGCAGAGACAGGGCAACGTCGTTCAAACCGAAGGCTCCGTCCTGGACGCGAGAGACCGTCAGGATCCGGCGCTCCCCCCGGACCAGCCATCGCAGCAAAGCTGCAGTCACGAGCCCGATTGCATGGTTTGTGACGCCTTTGCGACTGATGATTTCCCCGGCCGCGCCGCGCACCCGCGCCGCGATGTGCGGCTCATCCGCGGGGTCCCAGGCATCCCACTCCCGAAGGCGCCGTCCTCCAACGTGAGCGCTATTCCAGAGCACTACCTGAGAGTCACCATGCTCGCCGACGACACTGGCATGTATAACGCGAGGATCAAGTTGGAGCATTGCGCCCAGCATTTGCCGGAGCCGCGCGGTGTCCAGCATCGTGCCCGTGCCGATAACGCGGGTTTTAGGTAGAGCGGAGGCTTCCTGGACAATCCGGGTCAAAATATCCACCGGATTACTAACGACAACCACTACTCCCCGATAGCCCCGCAATCGACGTCCAAGGTCCGCTGCAACGACAGCATTGTCTTTGAGCAGATCGAGGCGGGTTTCACCCGGTCGTCCGTTCCGCCCGGCGGAGAGGACAACTGCATCCGTATCGAGCAGGTTGTCGAAGGCAACCGCTCTTACAGTCGCAGTGGGGTAAAATGAGCTCCCCTGCTCCAGATCAAGGGCTTCACCGACCGTGCGGTCGGTTCGGATATCGTGGAGGAGGACTTCGTTTGCGATTCCGGAATGGAGCACCGAGACGGCGACGCTCGTTCCGACGGAACCGACCCCGACTATGCCGATACGTACAGTCACGAGCGTGGCGAATGGTTAAACATCATTACGCAGGATACTAGCGCCTAGGATAAGCACTTCTTGGGCGAGTAAGCTTG
>JAGRAW010000608.1 GCA_020434415.1 Bdellovibrionales bacterium | reverse complement strand
TCAAGAGCTTCCCCGATCAACGTGGCTTCTTTCGAGAATTGGTTCGCGATACCGATCCCTTTTTTGCGGGGCGCTTCGCACAATGGAGCCACAGCAAGATGGGTCAAAACACGGTGAAGGCATGGCACTTCCATCACCGTCAAATTGACTGGTGGTATGTCGGGATTGGAGTCGTCGAAGCAGTATTGGTAGATAACCGGGACGAAAGCCCCTCAAAAGGCAAGAAACTTCAGTTCAAACTGGGGGAGCGGGAGCTTGACGCCGCAGCATTGCAGGTCGTAGTGCGAATTCCGCCCGGGGTCCTACATGGCTGCAAGGTGTTGAGCGATGCCGCGCATCTTTTCTACATCACCAGCGAGACTTACAATCCCGAGGACGAAGGACGCTTACCATTTAACTCGCCCGCCGTCGGTCATGACTGGGGCTCAGAGGCTGATCTGATCGTCGCGGACAATGACCGGCGTACCTTCGTGCCGACATTCACTCGTGTTGAGCGCGTAGCGTAACACTACCGTCTCCTCTTCGGCCCGGTTGGGGTTCTTAGGCTGGGTTAGCTCTTCGGCTGGGTGGTAGAGGCGCGCGGATGATGCAGCTCTTGTAACGTCAGACCATGGCTCTCGCTACCGCCGGTCAACGGAACGAACTTCACTGCGCCAAGCTCACGGGTCGTAAACGAATCGTCATCGCGTTCAACCAGCAGTAAAGTCTCTCCTGCCCCGGCGTCCCGAACCAACGGCAGAATCATCTTTCCACGATTCGCGAGCTGGCCCAAGAGCGCCTCCGGTATGCGAGGAGCCGCAGCAGTCACCAGAATCGCATCGAACGGCCCTTCTTCCGGCCACCCCTGCCAGCCGTCACCCGAGCGGACCTTGACCGTGTCATACCCCAACGCGGCAAGCCGCACCTGGGCCGCATGAGCAAGCTCGGGGACAACTTCGACACTGTAAACTCGCGCTCCTAGCTCGGAAAGTACGGCAGCCTGGTACCCGCTTCCCGTTCCGATCTCCAGCACCTTGCTTCCCTCGCCGACCTCCACAGCTGAGCTCATCAATCCGACAATGTACGGCTGTGAGATAGTTTGCTGAAAACCGATTGGCAAAGCCCGGTCCTCGTACGCGAACGGTCGAACCTCCTCTTCAACAAACTCGTGGCGTGGGACTCGTGCCATGGCATCCCGAACGGTACCTGAAACGCCCGGCCGCTCGAGACCGGAAATACGAAATGGAGCTTGGTGTAAGGACATCGGCTTATTTTCCGGAACTTCAGCGGCGTCATGTAGGGCACAGCCGCCGGCGACTCCCAAGCATAGCAAACCTAGAACAGAAACTGATCGCCTCATTCGTCCCTCACTCAAGCGGTTAACTACATCGAGACTAACCTTAGACGAAGTACCTGTCGCTGTCCTGAAGCGTTTAGTGGAGACTCCCAGAGTAGTGAATGCGTCACGCAGTGGGGAGTTCGTCCTTTTCTTTTTGTTCTTGACGGTTTTCTCGTCTGAACCGTATTCTCGTGTAAAATTCAAGGCGTTACAGGCCGTTATCACCGGTCCGTGATTTCGGTCGAGTTCAGCCCTCACCTGATGCTCGTTCCGCCAAGTTTAGCCGTATCTCAAGTCGGAATCTGTAAATAGCTGTCGTTACTGGTCTTTTTCCAAAAGATCCAGTTTTGAGTTTGCATTGGCAAAGGGATATTATCTTACAAACTACTTAAAGTAGGTCACCGAGTAACGGAGTTATTCGGCGCCGAGTCCTCGCGCATTGGAAGTGCGCGCTGGGATGGGACGAAGATTGAGGCGCAACAGGAACTCTCGATGAGCAGGGATTCCGGTGACTGCTGGCAGGGCTGATCGTGATGGCAGAGAAGCA
>JAGRAW010000607.1 GCA_020434415.1 Bdellovibrionales bacterium | reverse complement strand
CTTGCCGGTCCCGCCAAAAAACTTCGTTTTTCGACGGTCCCCAAAAGAGAGGCTACGTCGGGGGCAGGGAGGTTCAAGTGCTCATTCCCACGTAGGGGATAGAACTCTATACATTTTGCAGCTTACTGGTCATAACTATGGCGGATGCTTGCGAACTGCGTAAACCTTCGATTCCGATGACCCGATTCTCAGTGTTGGTAGTAACCTGCTTTCTGCTAAGTGCCGGCGGATGTAAGGGGCTCAAGGAGCAGCTCGAGCAGAAAGCGCGGGAGAATTCGCTTCGAAAGTCCGCCAAGAGTGAAGCAGCGACAAGCTTGACCAACAACGGCTGTCCAGCCGGTTCCACGCCCGCGGCGATTGATGCAAACGGCAAGGCGACGGTTTGCTCCTCCGGTCCCTACGATGGCAGGGGGCGCGAGCATATCGACCAGAACTGGCCGAATGGAAATCCAAAGGTTCGGTACGTCGTTGCAGGTGATTCACTGGAAGTTACGCATTTTCATCCCAACGGGATGCGCAAGGAGCAGACAAGCTACCTCGCGAACCAGAAGCATGGCCTTTGGCAGGAATGGCATGCCAGTGGAGAGCTGAAGTCCAGTGCGGAGTACCGAAACGGGAAGCGCAACGGCGCATTCGCTTCCTATTCGGCGAAGGGTTCACCCGAAAAGACTGGCAGTTACCTGAATGACCTCGAGCAAGGTCTGTGGGTGACATACGGCGCGAGGGGCCAGGTAGCGAGTCGTGAAACGTTCTCGCGAGGCGTCAAGCACGGTAACGCAGAATATCTGACGCCTGAAGGTAAGATTAAGGAACACGGTGCATATCAGGCAGGAAAACGCGTAGGACGCTGGATTGCCTACTATCCCGACGGGCAGCGTCGATCGGAAGGATCTTATCGAGATGGCAAGCAGGATGGCCGGTGGTTGGAATATGCGCCGGATAACCGGTCGAGCCGGAAAATGTACTACAAGAACGGACAGCTTGTGCAGAAGCAGACCCTACGCGGGGAGGTGGAATTTAATCAGGGCGACATCCTGGGGGCAGAGCCGCCCCTGGAGCGGAAGCAGACGCGAAAGCGAACTCCGCCGGTCGAGCGTGGCGCACAACCGCTGACCGAAGGGCGAGGCTGGAAACCCCTGTAGCTTCACGTCTCTCGGCACACCACACGTCGAGAAAGCTAAGCGCACCCCCAAATAGCTTCTATCGAGCGCGAATTGATCTCCATTCCCGGTGACTAGATTGTTGATCGCTGTTCAGCAATTTCGCATGGTGGGTGCATTCGGTAAAAATAAGGCGGTGCGGGCTGCGGTTTCTCTCCTCCGGGTTTTTTGCCTACGGAGAGATACGCTATGCTACAGCGGTAGATGTGAGATACTGTCGGAATAGCAGCGATGCATTGCGGAGGAAGGTAATGCAGCAAGTCGAGAAACTGGAACAGTATTCGGAAAAAACGCGGGGCATCGAAGTCACCGTTGCTCCGGTTTTCCTTCAACAGGAATCGGACATCGACCAGTCGGTTTATGCCTACTCCTACACGGTCCGAATCCGGAACGAGGGGACTGTCGCTGTGAAGCTAATCAACCGTCACTGGGTCGTAATGTCCGGTGGCCGCCAGATCGCAGACGTGAAAGGCGAGGGCGTTGTCGGCCAACAACCGATACTGGGGCCGGGTGAAGCTTATGAGTATACGAGCGGCACCATTGTTGTGGATCCCGTAGGCTCGATGCACGGCACCTACACGTTCCACTCTGAAACCGGCGAATTTTTTGATGTCGCAATCCCGAGCTTCAACTTGCTCTTCATTGCCTCGGATACCATTCACTAAGCAGTTCAATCCGAGTTTGCTGAGTACCGGTTTGCTCGGGCGCCGTC
>JAGRAW010000606.1 GCA_020434415.1 Bdellovibrionales bacterium | reverse complement strand
TTGCGCGTATCCCAAACATACCCCGGCGCCCTTCCGTGAAGCAGATTTGTGGAACGGGTACCCTGAGGAGACCAACGCGGCGTACGGTCTCGCTAAGAAGATGTTACTCGTCCAAGGCGAGAGCTACCGCCAGCAGTTCGGGTTCAATGCCATCTATCTACTTCCCGTCAATCTGTATGGGCCGGGAGACAACTTCGACCTGCGGAGCTCTCATGTCATTCCTGCCCTGATCCGAAAATGCGTTGATGCGGTTGAAAACGGCGACCGGACAATCGAGGTGTGGGGCACGGGACAGGCGACGAGAGAGTTTCTCTATGTCGAAGACTGTGCTCGGGCGATAATTGCTGCCGCTCGAGACTACAACGGAGCGGAGCCGGTCAACCTTGGTTCCGGTCGCGAGATCTCCATACACGACCTCGCGCAGCTAATCGCCAGGCTGGTAGGTTTTAGCGGCACGTTCCAGTGGAATTCGGAGAAGCCGGACGGACAGCCACGCCGCTTACTCGACGTCTCCCGGGCGGCAGACACATTCGGCTTTCGGGCGGAAACCACCCTAGAAACAGGGCTTCAGAACACTATCGAATGGTATCGCCAAGTTCGGACAGAAGCGCATCCCGGGACTCTTTCGGGAAGCCCTCTTCCGACCTAGTTAGCGTAGCGTTAGAGCACGATGACAGCGGCTTACTCCGCGCGCGAAGCTAACCAAGCACGAGCACGCTTTGCCGTTTCCTTTGATTCGGAGAAGATCCTGGGCTCGCGTTCCGGAGAGTGATTCCCCGTCTTCCGCGCCGGGCCGTGCCACCGAATTGAGTAGAGCACCTCCGGCACATGAACTATCCGTGCGCCGGCCTCGGCGAACCGAAAGAACAGTTCGTAGTCTTGCGTGAGCGGATAGTCGGTACTGAACCAACCTGCTCGCTCGTGAAGCTCTCTCCGCCAGAGCTTTGCACTCCCCATCAAGTACCAGTCGGCCAAACACGTTCGGGGGTCATAGTCCGGATAGTCGAACTGCCGCACAATGCGCCCCGAGTCTTCGACAAGCCACGCGTCGGCGTAAGCAAAATCAGCCTGCTTCTCCTCGAGTGCCTGCATCAGCCTGGAGATAAGCTTGGGATGAGGAATGTCATCCGACACGATGGTGGTTACGAACTTGCCCTGGGACTCCCTCACACCGAGGTTGTAGGTTTCGCTTAGACCAGGGTCCTGCTCGAGATGAATGACTTTTAAAGTTCGACCCGCCTTCGGATAGCGCGGATGATACTGCCGCTCTACCTCGTCGGTCTCCTCGTTAAAATACCGAGCATAAGAAACCTCATCCTCTGCAACTTCCCGCTCATACCGATCGAGCACCTCCCGAGTGTTATCGGGCGACGCGGCGTTGACCACGACGATCTCGATATTCGGATAGTCCTGAAACCACAGGGCATCGAGGCATGCAGGCAGATACTGCGCCTGTTTATAAGTCGGCACCGCTATCGAAACGAGAGGAGAAGTACGCTGCAAGATGAAAGCTCCCTAGTCAAGTTCAAGTTCAGGATCAGGATCAGGGTCAAGGTCAGCATCGGAACTCACCGGAACGTTTCCGCTCCAGGAAGCCACTCCCTGTATGTCAGATTGCACACCAATCACGCAACTAGCACACGACCTTGTCACGCCACACAGCGGCAAGCCGCGACGCTTCTCGCGATGAGGGTGGCCATCGCCCTACCAGTCAAGCGAAGGTGGCTTGCCACGATAGGAACAATCGCCGCCTCGTCATTGTCATTGCGAAAGTGGCTTGTCGCTATAGGAACAATCGCCACCTCAGCATTGTCATTGCGAAGGTGGCTTGCCACGATAGGAACAATCGCGCGGCGATTTTCCCATCTCGCAACAAGCTG
>JAGRAW010000605.1 GCA_020434415.1 Bdellovibrionales bacterium | reverse complement strand
TGATCATGGGGACCAGTATCCGATTGACGATAAAGCCGGGGTAATCCCGTCGAGCCGTAACCGGAGTCTTGTTCAGCTTTTCAATGAGTGCACGACACCGCTCGTAGGTGACGTCGCTCGTCTGCAGGCCTCGGATAACTTCCACAAGTTGCATGACGGGAACCGGGTTCATGAAGTGAAGGCCGATGAAACGCTCCGGCCGTTTAGTCGTTGCCGCAAGCCTCGTGATCGAGATTGAAGAGGTGTTGCTAGCCAAAATCGTTGCCGGGCTGCAAATCCCGTCGAGACGTCGAAACAGGACCGCTTTCGCTTCCGGATTCTCGACAATGGCCTCGATCACGATATCCACGTCAGCCAGCTCCTCAAGCGCGGCTGCGGGTTTTAGGTTCGCGACGATGGCGTCCTTCTGTTCGGCCGTCAGTTTCTGCTTCTCGATCTGGCGAGCGAGGAGGGAATCGACCAGCGTAAGCGCCTTTGCGACCGCGCCGTCCTGTTGGTCATAGAGTCGCGTCGCGATGCCGCTCGCAGCGAGCACCTGAGCGATACCGCCGCCCATCTGTCCTGCACCGATGACCGCTGCTGTTCTAAACTGTGTAGTCATGTAAGCATTCCTAATTCTAATCGGATGAAACCGGGTCAAGAATCCGTTTGTGAAAGACCGTCCGCGGGCACAAGGCGCTCACCCCGCTTTTACAGTCAGCGGCAGATTGAGCATCCCGGAGCATCGGTATTTTCAACAAGAAGCATTACGCTCGCCAAGCGCTAATTCTTCGTTCGCCCAGGTAGCTTCAGATTCATCGGAGTCCGTTTCATCTATCGCCCCCGTCGGCAACAGGAATCCACCGAGCGCGCCCACCAGAGTGACGGAGACCACCCAGATCGCTCCAAAAGCCACAGCCAGCTCACGTGAGATTCCGGCAGGCGTGAACAGCAAGACATACATCGCCTCTCGCACGCCGAGGCCATTGATCGTGACGGGGATAGACGCAGCGATGTTGACGACGGGCACGGTAGCGAACAAATACCCGATTCCAATCTCTGCGTGGAGGTCATGAGCGATCACAACGTGCACTAGAATCTGCAGTACGTGTGAGCAAAGAGAAACGACCGTCGCCGCTCCGAAGGCAGTAGCACTTCTCGGAAAGGCGGCCGCAGCATTTCGTGCAGCTGTACCGAAGCGGTGTTCCGCCGGAAAAATCCGCGTGAGAAGCTGAGGACCGAACCACCAGGACCCGATAAGCGTAACCGCAGACGCGATGACAAGCAGCAGCGCGAGATGGGTCAGATGCTCAGGATGCACCATCAGAATCGCACCGCCCGCAAGAAGCGAGAGGGTCAACAGCCCGTGAAGGCGATCGGCAACCACGGTTGCGAGTGCCGCTGCTCGTCGCCCCCGTGCGGGCTTGAGAAGCATTCCTCGGGCGACATCACCACCCAGCGTTCCCAATCCAAAGGTATTGACGAACATCCCGAAAAAATAAGCCCGAATGACCAGCCGCAGCGACCGCCGAACCCCCGCTTCACGGAGAAAGATCTGCCACTTGATGGCGCTCAATAGCTGGCTCACCGTGTATAGGACGAGCACCAGCAGCGCACCCTGCCAACTGACTCGACCCAATACAGTGGGAAGCTCCGCTAAATCCACGCTCATATACACAATGGCGAGGACGCCCAGACTGACACCGAGGCGGACTAGGTATTTCCAACGATTACGGGACATTAGCTACCGACTAACCAATCTAAAGGTAGGCCTTACCGTGACTCCGCATCGGCGAATTACAGTTCGCCGGAGACGGGAATGGCTCTCGCAGTGCTTTATCTCGTTACGGGCGTAGAATCGCAAAGCCATAGCAAAAGTCGGTAAGAGGGCAATCAGGACCGAACGGGAGTAT
>JAGRAW010000604.1 GCA_020434415.1 Bdellovibrionales bacterium | reverse complement strand
GGCGTCTGAGGACCATGGCAAGAACCACTCGCCGACTCCCGCTCCCCGACGCATCTGGCCGGTTTGCAGCTGAAGAGAGTTGGCAATCCATGCTGCGAGTAGCAGTCCATCAGCGGGAATAGCGTTCGATGCCGCGGAAGCGGTCCCTCCCATCTCCAACTCAACGGTCTGCAATTGAGGAAGGGCATCGAGCAGCGAGGGCTTGTCAAAGACCTCGCGGACGAGCGTTCGCCATCGCCGCAGGCGCCGCCAATTCACGTCGCGAAACCGCCATTCATTTACCGCAGCCCCCTCGGACGCACCAAAACTGCTTCCTTTTCTGAGATCCGTCGCGCCTTGCATATCGGAAAACAACAGCTTCCAGGTCTCCACCGGATTCGCGAAGCACGCGGAGTCGTATACAATGCGGTCTCCGACATCCTGTAGTGCTCGCACGATGTTGAAACCGGGCGAATCGGCGCTCGCGATACATGAGCTCCCCAGCAAAACGAGATCCGCTCGAACATCTGCAACAAGCAAGTTCAATACGAGGCTCGGGAGAAGGTCCACCCGTTTCGGTGCAACGTCGATATAGATCTCCTCTGAGCATACGTGCGAGCCATTCGAGGCCAGAACACACCGCGACGAAACCCCGGTTTGAAGTGCGTCCTGCTCACCCAAATGCGAGTTAGAATTGATAATAAAAAAACGAGAAGGAAAGCTTATCGCCAGCTCGGTGATGAGAGAATCGACAGCCTTCCCGGCAGCAGAATCACCCGACAGATCGGTGACCAGTAGCAGATTCGAAAGCGTCGAGCGGACTCGAGTGCCTCGATCCGCCGCATCAGCCCCGCCCGAAGCCGTGTCTCGTTCCGCAGTTTCGCTCCAGATGCGTGCGAGTTCGCTGCGAACGTCGTTCGGCGGAACAATGATGCGACCAGAGGCCGTAACGCGTTCGCTGTCCATGCCTGCTACCTACAGCCTTCGCCAGCCCCTGCCGATCGAGCGCTGCAACATCTCGTCTGCTGCCGCCGGGCCCCAACTCCCTGCCTCGTAGCCATACACCGGTGGTGCTGACTTACCTGCCCCCTGCCAGACATCTAAGATCGGCTGAATGAGGCCCCAAGCTTCCTCGATCTCATCGTCACGGGTGAACAGCGTCGGATCTCGGCGCATGCAGTCCAGCAGCAGTCGCTCGTACGCCTCTGGTGGTTCGACTCCAAAAGACGTTCCGTACGAGAAGTCCATGTTAACCGGCTGCACCCGTACCTTCGGCCCGGGTGGCTTCGAGCTGATACGAAGCGATATGCTTTCATCCGGTTGGATCTCAAACGAAAGGATGTTCGGGCGAAGAAATTCCACATCTTCGCTTTCAAATAGCGTATGTGGAGCATTGCGAAAATGAATCGAGATCTCCGTAATCTTTTTGGGAAGACGTTTTCCGGCACGAAGAAAAATCGGAACCCCTGCCCAGCGCCAGTTGTCAATGGCAAACTCGAGAGCGACGTATGTCTCGGTAGTGGATTTTTCGCTGACCCCCTCTTCGGCGAGATATCCTTTTACCCGTTCTCCTGCGATCGCCCCCGACTGATAGCGGCCTCGCACCGTCTTCCGTGAAACCTCTTCGTGTTTTAAGCGGCGAATCGAACGAAGCACTTTCACCTTCTCATCACGAACTGCATCCGCCTCGAAGGCAACCGGCGGTTCGAGCGCAACCAGGCACAGCAACTGAAGCGCATGGTTTTGCACGATATCACGCAAAATGCCGGCTGAGTCGAAATAGCCCGCGCGGCCACCGGTTCCAATGGACTCGCAAACCGAAATCTCGATGTGATCAATATACTTGTGGTTCCAAATAGGTTCGAAGATGCCGTTTGCGAACCGAAATACCAGTAGGTTCTGCACCGTCTCCTT
>JAGRAW010000603.1 GCA_020434415.1 Bdellovibrionales bacterium | reverse complement strand
CTGGGCTAAGCGTCGTTGTGATTTCTCCCGGCTTGTTCCCGACTTCCGTGAGAGCATTCCCGATGGCGATCTCACCCGCACCCACGCGGGTCAACCAGCGGCGTTTGATTCCCTCGTCCTTCGCCGACAGCAGCGATTCCACCGCCAGAAAGTGCGGACGCAATCCTTGCGCGAGGTTTGAGTCAGCCGCCGCCAGCTCGACGTAAGCGCGAAAAGTGTCCTCCAGGTTCAATCCGTACCCGCCGTACTCGACCGGCGCTCGCAGTCGGGTAAATCCTGCCCGCTTGAGCTTGTCGACGAGCCTACGGTCGAAATTCCTATCTGCTTCGCGAGCTGCCGCCGTGGCAGCAATCTCCTCGAACACGGGACGTAGGTTTTCCAGAATCTCCTCAATTTCCGGTACTTCTTGTGATGGCGTCCACGCAGCGCCGATAGTCGACAGATCCCCGCCAACGCGGTAACGAGAACCGCGGTGGTCGCTCGGTAGTCGATCTCCCTTGCCGAAGAGCTTGTTCCGCAGCGTGCCCGGGGCATAGGAGGTCTTGTACCTGCCCAAAGCCTGAAGTTCCGGCACGACAAATTCGACGATATCTTCAAAGGTGCCCGGGGTGATTGCGTATGCGAGGTTGAAACCATCAATGTCGGTGAGGTCTTGGAGCTCGACAAGCTGGCGAGCTACCTCCTTGCCGGATCCGACGAGGATCGGGCCGAATCCGCCGATCCCGGTTCGTTCGCCTAGCTTGCGCACGGTGGGAGCATCCCCATACTCGCTGGTCAAGGTATTGGCGATGGACTGGATGGCATTCGACTTGATGTCTCGGATCTGCTCGTCGAGCTCGAAGGTGGACAGGTCCGCTCCCGACCAGCCGCTCATCAGGGTAAGTCCGCCAAGCACGTCAGTGTATTGCTGGTAATCCTCGTATTTCGACTGCGCTTCTTCCTCTGTTGCACCGGTGATGATGGTGAGCATCGCGAAAACCTTGATGTCTTCCGGATCACGGCCGGCGGCGGCGGCCTCAGCACGGATATCGGCGACGACCTCTTTGAGTTTCTCCGGGCTATTCGCCTTCACGAAGACGGCCTCGGCATGCTCGCCAGCGAATCGCTTTCCGCGGCTGGAGGCGCCAGCCTGATAGATGACCGGGGTACGCTGCACGCTCGGCTCAGTGATAGCAATGCCGGGCACGTCGAAGTATTTCCCGTGATGATTGATGGAGTGGACCTTTGTTGGGTCACTGAAGATACCTGTCTCGCGGTCGTTGACCACGGCGTCGTCCTCCCACGAGCCTTCGAGGAGCTTGTAGACCACCTCGAGGTATTCATCCGCACGGTCGTAGCGCTCGTCGTGTGGGAGCTGGTCCTTCTCCCCCATGTTCTGCGCCGCCGACGGCAAGTAGCCAGTGACCACGTTCCAGCCCACCCGACCTTGGGTGAGGTGATCGAGAGTAGCGAGCCTGCGGGCGAAGGGGTACGGGTGTTCGTAGGCAGTGCCAGCGGTAATGCCGAAACCTAGGTTCTCCGTAGCCTGCGCCATCGCGGACACCAGCAGGATCGGGTCGTTGACCGGCACTTGGGCACCTGTGGTCAAGGCCGCCTCGTTGCTGGATCCGTAGACGTCATAGGTTCCCAAGACATCCGCGATGAACAGGCCGTCGAACAGGCCGCGCTCCAGCGTCTTAGCTAGATTCACCCAATAATCGATGGTGTTGTAGTCTCGTGCGTGGTCATCGGGGTGGCGCCACAGGCCTGGTGACTGATGCACTACGCAGTTCATGTCGAATGCGTTAAAGAGGATCTTTCGATTGGGATCTGTCATTTTCTAGATTGCCTTTCCTACGTGGGTTTATGCTTGCTCAAAATATGAACCGCATGGTCTAGATTATTCAGACCAAGCGCCCTA
>JAGRAW010000602.1 GCA_020434415.1 Bdellovibrionales bacterium | reverse complement strand
GACAACGTGCATGTGCAGGTTCAGAGGGCAGGTGCAGGTGCCGGGCGAATACTGCACGCAGCGTCCTCGCCAAACGCTCACTGGCTGGGGGGAAACGTCGAAGCAGGTGCGTTACGCTATGACATCCAGACTACTCAGACTCGCCCCGATACGCTCCGAGGTCGTGACTGCGGAACGAACGCCTGAGACGAACCTCGCTTCTTTGTCATATGAAAACCCCGCGGTGAGGTAGCCTGCGAACAAGCCGAAACTCTTCGGGTGTTGCTCGCCTAGCTTTAACGCGGTTTCTTCTTTCCGCCGCTCGACGCCGGCGTACATCGGACGTGAGAGATGACCGTGCCCGCTTTCATGATCCTCGATATGCTTCTCTAGTTTGCTTCGATACGCGTTACCATCAATCTCACCAAGCAACACGTTGCCCTTCGGCGCCTGCGCCGGGCGCTGAAGCTCTCGGATATCCGAAGCGGTAGGAGTAGCGGCTAGTTCGAAAAGCAGCACGAAACGTCATCCTCTGACTAGAAGTTGTCCGACAACCGTGCGAACGACCCGAACTTCGATTTCGGGCGCTCTCCACGACTTGTCGCGGCAACAAGCCCCCATCCTGGGGGAACCACCTTATAAGCCGGCTCGACAGTAAGTCCGTCGAAACAAAGGCTTACGACTAGTATCGGCGCGGATCGGCCTCGCCTTGAGCCGGAAGTAGAACCTGCTCTGAACCGCAACTGACTCTTCCGAAAGGTCTGTCGCCCCGCCCTCATCCCGGTGGAACAGGGCGAGATTATTGCATTTTGGGATCCGCGAAATCGACCGATAGTACTCTTAGCATCACGCACGGCAGACATTTTGCTACTGAGACGCAAAACGGACCCCCAAGGTATTCACCGAATGAACGAACCGCCCCACTAGAGACGTGGCTCAATCCTCTGACAAACTGCATCGCTGGGTGAAACGCATCTCTGATGAGGAGTTGCCGGTACTTGCCCGCACGGCAAAGGCGATAACTCTTGCGCAGGCAGAGCAAAGTCCGATGTCGGAGCTCGGAAGCCTTATTTTGCAGGACCCGGCAATGACGGCTCAGGTCTTACGCCTAGCGAACAGCGCTTTGTATAGCCCTTCGCACGATACACTTAACACCATCAGCCGCGCGATTGTCCTGCTGGGCTTCAACCGCATTCGCTCGCTCTGTCTCACCATCGCCACTGTCGAGGAACTGCTGGTCGGCCATACCCGAGAACGTCTGGTCGCAGAGATGGGTCGCTCTTTCCACGCGGCAGCCCAGGCTCGCGCACTGGCGGAGCAATTGGGCGACGAATCACCTGAGGAGATTTTCGTCACCGCATTGCTCCTTCGCCTTGGAGAAATGGCATTTTGGTGCTTTGGTGGGACGCTTGCAGATGAACTGGAATGCAAGCTCCTCGGGGGCTCGGTGACTCCCGGTAAGGCCGAAAGCCAATTGCTGGGCTTTCGTTTGACCCAGCTCAGCGCAGCCCTGTGCAAAGAATGGACGCTGGGTCCGCTGCTGCAAGAGACGTTTCAACACAGCGATTCTCCGCGCGTCCGAATCGTGCTCGTGGCGCATCGCCTGGCGGCAGCTGTCGAGCAAGGTTGGGAAAGTCAGACAGTGGAAGAGGCGGTAGCAGAGTTCATCGCCCTTACCGGTTCGACTCCTGAAGCAATGCGCACCGCATTGGAAGAACGCGCCCAAGCAGCTCGAAACTTCGCCCGCGCCCACGGCGGAAACGCTGCCGCAGAACGTATCCCCCTGCCCGCAGCGGAAGCAGCACCACCGACGTCGTCCGTCCAAGAACCGGCACCAATCGTCGAGAGCCCAACGCCGAATCCATCGCTTCAGCTAACGATACTGCGTGAAATCGCGTTACACATTGATTCCTGTGCAGACGTGCAGACGCTGATTACTATGGTACTTGAAGGAATCCACCGCG
>JAGRAW010000601.1 GCA_020434415.1 Bdellovibrionales bacterium | reverse complement strand
GCTCGATTCGGCGCCGTTGTAAAACGGCGCTTCGTACTGCCCAGTGGCCATGACTTCGGCGTAGTTCAACCCGGTAATGAATCGGACCAGGTCGAGCTGATGCACGGCAATGCTGATGACCACGCCCCCACCGGCCCGCTTCCCATCGAGCAGCCAGTGGTCTGCTCCGTTCGGAAGACCCAGGGTTCCGTACAGGTATCCTGGTAAGTTCTGCCAGGCATGAATATCGAAGCTCCGCAATGCTCCGAAGCCGAGAGGTGCTTCCTGGACCCACTTGCGGAGCCAGAATCCCTCGCGGTTGAATCTCTGTGTCTGACCGGCAACGACGGGAACCTTGAATCGACGTGAAAGTGCCCGCAGCTCGCGTGTTTCGTCGAGCGTGCAGGTCAGCGGTTTTTCGACCAGGATGGGAATTCCCGCTTCCACAAAATGCTTGGCAACCGGAAAGTGCAGGACGTGCGGAAGCGCCACGATTGCAACGTCGAATCCGCCAGCTTCGAGCATGCGCAGGTGATTATTGAACGTCGCGACCGGGTCGGGAACGGACGTGGCCAGGGCTTGTGCAGCATCTTCGGAGGCATCGCAGACCGAAACCAGACGTGCCGATTCGGGCATTGCGAGGAGTGCTGTTCGATGACGGCGGCTAATGCCGCCGGCTCCGACTATTGCGATGCGCAGAGGCCCGTCAGTCATCGGTAGAGTTCTCCTGCGAGTGTGTCAGACATTCGTGGTGCACAGCGTTACGCGGGCCCGACATCGAACACCTGGATCGTGTAGCGCTCGGACAGGCTTGTGCCTGCATGAAGCGGTACTGGTCCAAGATTGGAGGGGCCGCACCCCATGAATGCGAATGGCTTGTCCATGACAAAGAGACCGTTCGGCATTTCCTGGCTGATCCGGACTGCTGCCCGTACCACCGGCCAGATGCCGTCGATACTTCCCTGAAATTCGGCGGACGCTGGCGTGGAGCCCGACCCTTCTCCAATCGGCGTCTCGTGCCCATTGATGAGCAGGAGATTCCCTCCGGTACAGCCAAACTCTCTGCGAAACCGAATGCCAAGTCCGTGATAGTTGACCAGGCGCCCATCGGTCTGCCGGACGCTGTACACACTCGTCGTCAACTCGGTTTCGTGCAGGACCGAGAGCTCTGAATTCCACGTCCACAAAAATCCACGCGCGGCGGCATCGATTCGGCACGTAACCGTGCGGGTCTCGCGAAAGACCGGTTCGCCACCATCGACCGGGAGCCAGGTTATCTCTTCATCGAAGCCGATTTCGTCGCCAGATTCGAGCAGCGTGCCGAAGTTCTCATGTCGTTGCCGGCCAACGAGCTCATGTGGGGCGGTCGGACGCTCTTCCCAGAAATTCACACCCGGCACCGTCAACGCATACATCAGTCCCTTGTGGTGCTTGTGATCGTGTGGCGATGCAAGTGAAACCGTATGGCCTGCCGGCGTGTTCAGGGGATGTAAATATGGCTTGAAATCGTCAGCGTAGACGTAACGACCGGCAATCTGGCCGTCGAAACGAAACGTGACCGCGGTGTCGTCGATATCCAGGTGCATGCCTGCGTTTGCCTCAGTTCTGAATGAGCCGGTTGCCAGCCGTCTTCGTGAGATAGGCCAGACTGCGTTCCGCTTCATCGATCGTGCCGCACTCGACACTCAGGAAGAGCTCGCGATCGAGCGGATCGAGAATGCGCAGCACGCGCTCCCAGTCGACCACCCCTTCGCCGCACGCGCAGCCGACCGGAGTGCCCGTGACCTTTCCTCGCTCTGCTTCGCTATGCGAATAGCTGATGTCCTTTGCGTGAACATGCAGAACGCGGTCCCGAACGCGTTCGAGTGCTTCATAGGGATCCTCGGCGGCCGCGAGATACGCGTTGCCAGTATCCCAGTTCACTCCAATCCATGGAGAGGGGACCAGGTCGACGATCTTGAGCAGGCCT
>JAGRAW010000600.1 GCA_020434415.1 Bdellovibrionales bacterium | reverse complement strand
CATTATACGCCAATAGTTGATAGTCTGAGGCGATCGGGCAACAAAAATGACCCGCAACCATCGGAGTAATTCCAAGTGCTACGTATCGGCAATTGACAATAGACGATAGAGCGTGTTCTAACTTCCAAGCAGAATGTCGCCGGTTCGAGTCCGGTCTCCCGCTCCACAAGACCCCGGTGATTACCGGGGTTTTTGCTTGTTGCAACCTGCGTTTTGCTCCACGGACGGTTCGTTGCTTCCCTTTTGCTTCCCTGGCCTCTCCGCGGCGATTTTTCGCTTCCGGAGTAGAATTGGCTAAGTCCGGTCTTTTCCTAGGAGCTGTACTCGAGCGGCGGGATGGATAAGAAGTTATGAACAAACGCCACCTGATCACTGCAGTCGCGGCATCTCTGATCTCCATCCGTAGGTCGAATTTATCCAATGCCGCTCCGAAACGCCCTCGTCCAATGGTGGACGAACTGGAACTAGCTCCTGGTCTTCGGCTCAACTACTATCACGTCGTTCCCAGTTCACGTGGGTCGTGGGGTATTTTGAGTGAGTATGAGAACTTACTTGACCGCGTGTTCGACGCTCCGTGGATGCTCGTGCGCTTTGGTGATAAAGATGGAAACACGCTTTTCCAAGAGTATGCTTCCTCTGTACGAAGAATAGTTCGGCCTGGTGAGACATCCGTCTTTCACACCTATGTGAATGAGCCAAGTCGCACAGTAGGCTGGACAGTATTCAGTGTGTCCATGTGCCGAGACGGTTGGGGGCGCACCGAGGCCGCGGACGCTGTAAAGGACATCGATTTCGAAATTGTCAAAGACGCGGTCGACGAATCGGCGTCAGGCTACCTTCGGGGCTATGTGGATATAAAGAACATTGGAACTGCTCCGTCGTTGAATCCGCGGCTCTTCATAATTTCCCGGAATGACAAGGGACAAGCCACGGATATCACCCAGAATTCCGTCGACGGTCCGATCCAGCCAGATGCCTTTTCGCGCACAGACGTGTCGGCTCAACTTTACCAGGCGGAAACCGACTTTGAGTTCGTGCCGGTGGAGGACGCATCGCGAGGCATCTTCTGCTGAGCTCATTCGCCATGTCCGAGCGTAGTGATGCACTATGTAACTTACTTGAAGGAGTCGGCGTGGGGTTACGGCAGGGCTTTTGCGGCCCAGGCGCAGTTGTGTTCAGGTTGTCGCAGACAACGCATCGTGATCGTAACTGCTACCGTCACTTGCTTCGCGATCTGAAACAGCAACGCCATTTGATAGAGGGAGATACTACATATGGCTACCGCTAAGCCTCTAAAGGAGCTTATCCAGCCGTACCCTTACCTAGCCAAGGCTCTAAACCACCGATGGTGTGAACGGCAGGAACCCGACGCATTAGGGGACAGCAGTCATACGCTTGCAAGATGGCTTCGGAGCCCAACTGCGAATGGGCTTCTTACCGCGCTTGATGAGGCACTTCAGTTGCTGGATGCGTCTCCTCGAATAAAGCAGTGGCGGAAATCGCTCGCTGATGACAGAGAAGGCATTCGGGGCGCGTTGTTCGAGATTTTCCTCGCTGCATGGTTCCACAAGCAAGGCTATAGTGTTGGCGCGCCGTCGAAGGATGCAGATTTCACCTTGCCCCTCAGAGGCGGCCACTCGGCCCGGTTGGAGCTCACAACGATTCAACGCCAGACTAATCTGGGCATGCTTACCGAACGCTTACAGGCTGTTGGCGCTGGCCTGAACTTGGCAGGACATCTGAGCTACGAGCCGTCGAAGCTTCGAAATTTGACAGCAACGAACGTCGATCGGATTGTGGAAGCAGAGATCGAAGCATTAACGTCGCCCATATCTGAGGGGGCGCGAACCAGACTCGAAGAGCGCTCACCGCAATTCGGAATCAACCTTTCATGGACACCTTCGCATACTCCCAATATTTACTCACGCTCATCTGCAGAGTGGGTCGACGCCAATCAAGAC